>DATAOI010000105.1 GCA_036265815.1 Gemmatimonadales bacterium | reverse complement strand
CCCCTCGAGCTTGAGGGTGCGACGGACGTCGGCGAGGTCGACCTTGCCGCGCACCCGCGCGTCCACGTCGGGGTCGGACACGGGAGTCCTCAGCACCATCGTCGCGTCGACCGGATTCCGCCCGATCACCAGGTGGAACCGGTGCAGCCGCACCATGGTGCTGTCAGCGCTGCCGCCGGGATTGGCGATGGAGAGATCCATGTTGATGTCCCGCGCCGGCAGCGGGAGATCGGGATATTGGAAGGCGGCGTTGTCCACCTTCGCGTTCACCGCAAAGGAGGGGAAAGCGCTATCACCATACTCACCCTTCACCCGCCCGTTCACCGCAAATGTCCCCGCCGTCTTCACCTTGCCGAAGTCGTGCGCATACACCGCCGGCACCAGGGAGAGGATGCTGAGGAACTTGGTGCTCGGCGCCTTGAACGCGAGATCGATCGCGAGCACTTTCCCGACTTTCCCGTCCTTCCCATCCTTCCCCTCCACCCTTCCCCCCAGCACCAACCGCAGATCATTCAGCCGGAGCTCCGTGTCTTTCAGAGCATAGACCTTCCTGCTTAAGTCCGCCTGCAGGTCGGCCGTGAGACCGAGCGCGACCCGGTTGAGGTAGGGAATGCCGGCGAAGCTGACGCTCACGGTGTCCGCGTCTGCCTTGGTCCGGATGGTGACGAGGTCCTGGCTGAAATCCCCCGACAGCGACTGAGTGAACCCGCGCATCGACGCCTTGAGCTTGGCCCGGCGATTGTCGAAGCGCACGGCGGCATCGGTGATCTCGAACTGCCGGAGGCTGACCGCGACCGGCTTCGACGCCTTCGCCCGCGTCGCGGTCTCCGGCGTCTTCTTGGCGATATCCCAGTTGGCGGTCCCGTCCTCCAGCGCGATCAGTGAAAGCCGGGGCTGGTCGAGCTTGACGGCGCGGACGACAATGGGCCTCCCGCCCAGAACGTTTCCCAGCACGCTGGCCACATCGAGGACCACCCCGAGATGGTGCACCGAGGCGAGAGTGTCCCGCTGGAACCGGCCTACCCCGGCGGCCGTGAGGTCGTCGAGCGTCAGGGTGAGATTGGGAAAGTCACGGAAGAAGCTGAGGCCGGCGTCGCGCCAGTCGACTCGGGCGTCGAGGCTCCGGTTCACCTCGGTCTTGATCCGTTGCGCGATCCGGTCCCGGAAGAGCAGCGGCAGGACCAGGAGCAGGACCAACACCAGGCCGATCACGGTTCCGACCAGGGCCAGAATGCGGGTGCGGCGTTGCATACTCGGAAGGTAGTCGTGCCCGCCGGCGGGTGCCGACGGCCGAGGTCACCCGAACAGCAACCGCACCGTCCAGACGGCGATGATCATCGCCGCGCCATCGGCGATGAGCCCGACCGGCACTGCATGCCGGGTCTTCCGGATGTTGATTGCCCCGAAGTACACGGCGATGACGTAGAACGTGGTCTCGGTCGACCCGAACATAACCGCCGCCATCTTCACCAGGATCGAGTCCTCGCCGTACTGCTTGATCATGTCCACCACGATCCCCGCCGAGCCCGAGCCGGTGAGCGGCCGGATGATCGCCATCGGCAGCACCTCGGGCGGGAACCCGATCAGGCCCAGCACCGGCGCCAGCGCCCGTGCCAGGAAGTCCATCGCCCCGCTGGCCCGGAACATCGCGATGGCGAACAGGATCGCCACCAGATAGGGAATGATCCGGACGGCGACCTGGAATCCCTCCTTGGCACCCTCCACGAAGCTCTCATAGACCGGCACCCGCTTGTACAGGCCGTAGAGCGGGAAGCCCACCAGGATGAGGGGAACGACGAAGATCGAGAGGAGGCCGATGGCGGCGCGAATGGAGTTCATGTGCGCCTCACCGGTTGGGATCGGATGCGCGGTAGCCCGGCAGCCGTCCCAGCAGCTTCGCCATCGTGATGGCGACGATCAGTCCGCAGATCCCGCTGCCGATGATCGGGAACACCAGCTGGTTGATCTGGAGACCGAGGAGACCCAGCAGGAGCACCGGCGGCACCAGCTGCACGCCGGCGGTGTTGAGCGCCAGGAGCATGACCATGGAGTTCGTAGCCGTGTCGGCCGAGCGGTTCAGCTTCTGCAGCTCCTCCATTGCCTTGATCCCGAACGGTGTGGCCGCGTTGCCCAGGCCCAGACAGTTGGCCGTGAGATTGAGCGCGATCAGCCCCAGCGCGGGATGGTCTGGCGGCAGCTCGGGGAAGAGCGGGCGGAGCACCGGCCGCACCAGCTTCACCAGGGCGTAGATGATCCCGGCGTGCTCCGCGATCTTGAGCAGGCCGAGAAACAGCGACAGCACCCCGACCAGCCCCAGCGCGATCTCCGCCGCCGTCTTGGCGAAGTCGAGCGCCGCGGCGGCGATGCCGTTGAGCTTGACGAAGCGGACCGGCTCGAACACAACTCCCGATGCCGTCGGCGCTGGCCCCACCAGGCGCCCCTGCAGCTCCTGATCGCGGGAGCTCGAGACCTTGCCGATCGTCGCCAGCGGCTCGGGCAGCGTGGTGCCAGCAGCGAAGCGGAGCTGGGTCCCCTCGCGAGTCTGCAGCAGGTAGCCGGGATAGCTCGCGGCGGGTGCCACGGATGGGTCCGTCTGGTAGAAGGTCGCGTACTGCCGGGGGTCGATCCGGATCTCCACCGGTACCCGCCGGGCGGCCGAGTCGTAGCCCTGGGGGAAGGTGAGGACCACCGGGAGCGGCTGCCCGTTTCGATACCGGTCCCGGGCCAGGTCGCTGGCGTCGTTGCCGATGGCGAACAGGAAGCTGCTGACGATCAGGCCTGCCCAGATGTAGTTCAGCATGTGGGGCCTGGGATTGGGAAGTGTGGGGAACGCGGACAAATATGGTGGGGGAGGGCGGCGGGGCCCAACCCGGGAGAGGCTGGGGCGAGCAGCTGGACGATCTTGAAGATCTGGACCGAGGCCAGGGTAGGACCTGACGAACGCTGTCAACCGGCGGACCTGGTGGGACGGGGCGCAGGCAGCTAGCCTAGAGCACCGCATTCGCGAGGCGCCACTGACCGACACGCTTGATCGCCTTCGGGCGGCCCTCTCCGACCGCTACCTGCTCGGTCGCGAGCTGGGCGGCGGCGCCATGAGCCGCGTCTTCATGGCCGAGGAGACCAGCCTCGGCCGGAAGGTGGTCATCAAGGTGCTCCCGCCGGAGCTCGCGGCCGCCGTGAGCGTGGACCGGTTCCGGCGTGAGATCCAGCTCGCCGCCTCGCTCCAACACCCTCACATCGTCCCGCTGCTCGCCGCCGGAGAGGCTGGCGATCTCCTGTTCTACTCCATGCCGTTGATCGAGGGCGAGTCGCTACGGGCACGCCTCGCGCGCGAGGGCGAGCTGCCGGTGTCAGAGGCGGTGCGCGTCCTGCGCGACGTCGCCGACGCGCTGAGCTACGCCCACCGACACGGCGTGATCCACCGGGACATCAAGCCGGACAACGTGCTGCTCTCGGACGATCACGCCCTGGTGACCGACTTCGGAGTCGCCAAGGCGCTGGATCAGGCGCGGCACTCGTCCCTGACCGGCACCGGCATGGCGCTCGGCACGCCGGCCTACATGGCTCCGGAGCAGGCGAGCGCAGACCAGCATACCGATCACCGGGCCGACATCTACGCGCTGGGCGTCCTCGGTTACGAGATCCTCGCGGGCCAGCCGCCGTTCATCGGCCCTAGCGCACAGGCGGTGATCGCCGCTCACATGGTGCAGATGCCTACACCGCTCGCGGTCCTCCGGCCCAGCGTGCCGCCCGCGCTCACGGCGCTGGTGATGCGCTGCCTGGAAAAGCGGCCGGCCGACCGCTGGCAGAGTGCGGCGGACCTGCTCCACGCCCTGCAGTCGTTCAGCACCCCCGTCGATGGCGTCACCGCTACAGCCGTTTCTCCCGCCAGGGCGAGCCCCCGGAGGAGCCGACGGCGGACGGCGGTGGCCGTCCTTGGAGCCGCGCTCGCGGCGATGGCCGCCGGGTGGCTCGCGCTGCGGCACTCTCGCGAGGGCCTGCCGCTCGATGCCGACCTCGTGGCCGTCGCGCCCTTCGACGTTCCCGATAGCAGACTCGCGCTCTGGCGCGAGGGGCTGGTGGACGTGCTCTCGCGCAACCTGGATGGCGCGGGACCGGTACGCAGCGTCGCGCCGACCACCGTGATCCGGCGCTGGTCCGGCCGCGCGGACCGGCCCTCGGCGTCGGCCCTGGGGCGGCGGACCGGGGCCGGGCTCGTCGTGTTCGGGAGTCTCCTTGGCACCGGTCCCGATTCGGCGCGACTCACGGTCACGGCGCTCGACATCGCGGAGGACCGCCCGCTCGCCGAGTTCGAGCTCCGCGATGCGGTCGACCGGGTCGACCGGCTGTCCGATTCGCTCACCGTGCGGCTGCTGCGGGAACTCGGACGGACCCGACGGATCCCGGTGTTCCGGACGACCTCGATGGGATCGAGCTCGCTGTCGGCGCTCAAGGCGTTTCTCCGGGGCGAGCAATGGTTCCGGCGGGCCGCCTGGGACTCGGCGCTCGCCGCGTATGACGATGCGATCGCGCTCGACAGCGGCTTCGCGCTGGCGCTGTGGCGCTCGGGCCAGGTGCTGGGATGGCGGCGCTGGGCGGGCGACTCGACCTCGATGGCCTTGTC
>DATAOI010000104.1 GCA_036265815.1 Gemmatimonadales bacterium | reverse complement strand
CAACGAAGACCGGGGTCCCCTTACCTTGCGTCCTTTCGTGAGTGGGTTGGCATGCCCGCTACCGCACCCTCGTTCCTATCTAAGAATCGGCAGCGATGCACCCCCCACGAAGGACGCACACCGCATAGTTCCACCCCTAGTTCGGCCGCCGCGCCTCGGTCCACCGGTTGGTGGCGTCCAGCACCGCGAACACGGCCGCCCGCTCCGCGCTCTCCTTGATCTCCGACGTTCCCGTCATCAGAATGGTCTCCCGCCCACCCAGCCCCTGCACCGCCACGAAGGCGAACTGCCGGTCGAACGCCTCCACGATTTTGGCCCCCTCCAACGCGATCGACGACTCGGTCAGGAGCCGGTCCAGCACCCCCACCGACGCCTTGGCCGCCGCCTCCACCCGGCTGCGCGGGGTGTCCGAGGTCTCCTCCTCCGCCGTCTCGGTCTGCCCCCGGTAGGACAACGTCACCGACACCAGGATCCGGTGCTGCCGTCGCCCCGGCGCCACCGACAGGTTCTCGAACAGCAGCGTCCGCTGCAGCACCCGCTCCCGCACCGTCTCCCGCTCCAGTGCCTCGATCGGCTTCACGTCCGCCGTCTGCGCGATGCTGATCTTCCGGTGGTCCACCTTGAGGCCGAGCTGCGCCAGCAGCGCCGACTCGATGTTCCGCACCAGCTGCTTGGGCGAGAGCCCCGCCTGGGCCAGCACGTGGACCTCGCTCACGTCGCCCAGCGGCGTGGTCACCAGCCGGGCGGAGAGGATCCCCTCCAGGCTGGTGAGCAGGTTCTCCGCCCGGCGCACGCCCCAGGGATCGGGAATGCTCTCGGACGACCCCGAGGGACGGGCGGCTTGCGCGATCTGGCCGCTCGGAGGAGCGGCCGCGGGCTTGAGCGGACTGAATCCGGTCACGATGCGTACCCTTCAGGAGAGCGATGGTTCATGCAACGGCGTTCCGACCCGCGGCCTTGGCCCGGTAGAGCGCCCGGTCGGCCGACACCAGCAGGTCGCCGTCGGTCGGCCCCCGCGGGTCGAACTCGGCCAGGCCGATGCTCACGGTGATGAGGCCGGCCGGATACCCCAGCCGCCGCCCCACCCCTTCGATACCGGCCCTGAGCGCCTCCGCCACCCGCGCCGCGCCCTGCAGGTCGGTCCGGGTCAGGATGACCACGAACTCGTCGCCCCCGTAACGTGACGCCACGTCCGAGGCGCGCACCGCGTTCCTGATCTCCCCCGCCACCGCCTTGAGGATCTCGTTCCCCGCCTCGTGGCCATACTGGTCGTTCACATCCTTGAACCGGTCGAGATCCAGGAAGAGCACCGCGAACCCCTCGGAGCTCCGCTTGCCCCGCTCGACCTCGAACGCCAGCCGGTCCCGCAGCACCCGATAGGTCGAGAGCCCGGTCATGGTGTCCACCGCCGCCGCCCGCTGGGCGTCGTCCGCCCGGCGCTCCTGGAACGGCATGCACTGGCGCATCGACGCCCGGCCCAGCACCACCGCCGAGGCGAACCGCTCGCAGGTGGGGAGCCCGCAGGCGCCGCAGTCCCACGGCCGGCCGTTGGGCCCCAGCCCGATCTGGAGCAGGACCGCCGCCACCGCCTCGTGGTCCGGCGCCACCCGCCGGGGCTTGAAGGCGAAGGTGGCTCCCACGCTCGCCACCACGGTGCGGTCGACCACCGGCTGCCGGCTCCGCGGCGCCTCCACGCTGGCCAGCAGCTCCCGCCGCCACCAGAGCTCCTCCCGCGGACCCGACAGCGGGTGGTCCAGCGGCCCCTCGGTGGAGAGGATGTCCACGAAGCCCAGGTCCAGCCGGTCCACCGAGACGGCCCGGGCCAGCGCCTTGAGCGCGTCCAGGCCGCGGATCTTCCGGAACCTGCGGCTCGAGTACCTGGACTCCTCCAGCAGCGCCAGCGGCAGCCCGCCCGCGGCGCTCAGGTGCCGCCGGCGCTCCTCGGGCAGCCGCTCGAAGAAGGTCGGCTGGCTGAGGATGTCGACCCCCCGGATCCGGAAGAGCTGCTCCAGGTCGCCGAAGGTGATGCCCGCATCGAGGTCAGGACTGGTGGCCGGAGGACAGATCCCCGCATGGGCGATCTTGAGGCCGGGTCCGTACTGCGCTCGCAGGTATCGGGCCTCCGCCACCGCCGGAACCGCCACCGGGGCGAGATACGGCACCAGCTCGGGGTACTGCCCCCGGACCGTCTCCACCACCACCGGGTCGGTGGAGCGGATCATGGTGCCCCAGGGCTCCTCTTCCCAGAGCTTAAGGTATTCCGCCGCAACCAGTTCGTCGCCGATCACGCCCCGGGTGACCGCCCGGAAGCCGACCGCATAGCAGGCGTTGATGAGCTGTTCCGGCGTGGCCGGATAGAAGTGGGCGACCGATTCCGGGCTCAGGATCAGGAAGCCATCGCCGGCCGAGGCGATGGCCAAAGCCCGTCCAATCTCGCCATTTACCTTGACGGCGCCGTGCGGGCAGGCGGGGACGCATTGCCCGCAGCGGATGCAGGCCTCGTCGACCACCTGCAACAGCAGGGGCTCGTCTCCCACCACAGCGATAGCGTCGGTAGGGCACACCCGAACGCACGCCAAGCAGGCGACACAGAGTTCCGCGTCGATGACGAAATTCAGATGACCCGGCCGGTCAGGGTTGGGGGTACCCTTGCAATTTGACGGTGGGGGTGACAACTGTCAAGAGGAGGATAGCTGCAAAGTAATGATACAGCAGAACTTAGCCGCAGCACGAAAGCTGCAGCGGCTTGGCTAAATCATTCCAGATGATAGGCTTTGATTTTTCGGTACAGAGTCCGCTCTCCGATTCCCAGCACCTCCGATGCCCGGCGCCGGTTCCCCCGGTGCTCTCTGAGTGCCGCCTCGATGGCGGCTTTCTCCACCTCCGCCATGGTCATTCCCGACCGGTAGACCACCGGTTGGTCGCCGTCGTGGTCCCCCTCCGGCATCAGATCCGCCACCGTGGCGTGGTTTCCCACCTCGATCACCTGGACCCGCTGGGGGTTGCTGTCCAGCCGGCGGCGCAGCTCCTCTACCTGGAGCTTCAGGTCCACCAGGCTCCGGAGAATGAAGCCCAGCTCCTGGCCCTGCAGGTCCCGGCCGAGCTGGGGCTGCTGCAGCCGGACGGGCAGCAGGGTGCCGGGGCCGTCCAGGACGTCCGCCGGGATGTCCGAGGCCCGGATCTCGGAGCCGGGCGCCAGCACCACCATGGACTCGATCAGGTTCCGGAGCTGGCGCACGTTCCCCGGCCAGGGGGCGTTGATCAGCCGCTCCATCGCCTCGGGAGCGATCCCGCGGAAGGTGCGGTCGTGCGCCTTGGCCAGCTCCCGGATGAAGCGGCGGACCAGGAGCGGGATGTCCTCCCGGCGCTCCCGAAGCGGCGCGAGATAGATGTTGAGGACGTTGAGCCGGTAGTAGAGGTCGTCCCGGAACTCGCCCAGGGACACCGCGTCCCGCAGCGACCGGTTGGTGGCCGCGAGCACCCGGACGTCGACCTTGATCGGCTGGACCCCGCCCACCCGGAAGAAGGCCCGGCTCTCCAGCACCCGGAGCAGCTTGACCTGGACGCTGGCGGGGATCTCGCCGATCTCGTCCAGGAAGATGGTCCCGGTGTCGGCCAGCTCGAAGCGGCCCAGCCGCCGCTCCGCCGCCCCGGTGAAGGCGCCCTTCTCGTGCCCGAACAGCTCCGACTCCAGCAGCGACTCCGGCAGCGCCGCGCAGTTGACCGCGATGAACGGCCTGCCCCGCCGGGGCGAGAGATCGTGGACGGCCTTGGCCACCAGCTCCTTCCCGGTGCCGCTCTCGCCCTGGATCAGCACCGTGCTCGAGACCGGCGCCATCTGCTCGATCTTGACCATGACTTCCTGGATGGCGGCGCTCTCGCCGATGATGCCGGTGCGCTCCTGCAGCCGGCGGCGCTCGATCAGCCGGCGCCCGGTGGCCACCGCGTCGTCCGGCGGCACCGGCTTCATCATGGTCTCGGTGACGCCGAGCCGCTCGACCCGTTCGGCCCGCTCGGAGTCGGTGGGCTCGAGCAGGGCCAGGGTGGAGATCTCGGCGTCGCGCGCCAGGGCGGCGAGCTGGAGGGCGTGCGGCTCGTGCACGGCGCCAGTGAGGACCACCAGGTCCGGGTTCTCCCGGCGGACCGACCCGCGGGCGTCGTCCAGGGAGGAGAAC
>DATAOI010000103.1 GCA_036265815.1 Gemmatimonadales bacterium | reverse complement strand
GGCTGCACGAGTGCCTCACGCGGCGCGGCGAGGCCGTCGAGGCGGCCCTGATCAAGCAGCGCCTCGAGCTTGCCCTGGCACGGTCGGAGGTGCCGGTGAAGGCCTCCTGCTTCTGCCGCATGCAGGTCGCGGCCTGAGCGGCCGGCAGGTTGCGCGAGACCCTAGAACCGAATGGAGGACCCTATGAGCCTGTCGAGCTCACACCACTGCGTCGCGATGGCTTTGCTGCTTGGTGCCTCCTCTGTGCTGATGTGGCCGGGTGACATTCTCGCGGTGCAGATATCGATCGACGGAACCGCGATTGGCGACCGTGTCGGCACGGGTGTCGGTCCGGATCTGAATGACGGACAGAATATCATCCAGTTCGACAGTGGTGACCCCACGCGAGGCTTTGCGGTCCCGGGCTACCGGATCAAGGGGATCGTAACTGCGGACTTTGCCGATGCCGGCACGCTCGTGCCGCCCGTCACTCACCGATTGACGCTCCTGGATCTGGTGATCGACCGGAAGGCCGGCGCGATCGACCACCTGTTCGCAATCGACTTTCGACACACCTTTTCGGACCCCGTCGCGCCCGTGGATGCCCAGGACGGCATCAAGGGCGTCTTTGACAACCCGGTACATCCCGCAGTCATCGGCGGCATATCGGTCAGACAGTTCGAGGGTCGTATCAACACGGAGCTGATTGGCCGGATTGCCAATATCAACGCTCCTCTGATCTCGCTCTCCGGGGGCGACAATGTCGCGCCGTTCGACCATCATGACGGTCCCGTCCAGAAGGTCAACGGCCCGCCGTGGGCGCTGCAAGGCGCGCTGCGGATCGAATTCCTCGAGGCGATAGCGACGGACGGCAGCGGATTGGGCACGGGCGACCGGATCAGTCTCGGTTCGGACCTCGGCATCGCGCCTGTTCCCGAGCCCACTACATTCCTCCTCTGGGGCACCACAATGGCGGGGCTAGGGCTCACGGCTCGCTGGAGACGTGGGCGGCGGAACTAGAATCTACGCCTTCAGATAGGGAATGCCGAGCTCGGGCGACACGTCAAACCCGTGGCCCCGGAGATCCCCCTGAAGAATCCCGCTGCCCTCGGTGATGTTGCCGCGCCCGTCGGTCAGGATCGGCCGGCCCCCCGAGGCTCCAATCGATACTCGGTGGTCATGTATGAATTACACGGCGGGCATGTCCGCCGCCGCCACGGCCATCCCAACTTCGAGAATTTGGCTCATTGGCGGTCCGCTTTCATCTCGGCTGGGGTGGCATGTGCCTTGCTCCCGCCTCGTTGCTTGTATGGATGCTTCGGGCTTGAGGGACGGCTTCACTTCTTCGCTGGGACGCTTCCGTCAGCTGCTCCGGGCGCTGAGCTACTTCCGGCCCGACGCTGGGCGGATAGCCCTGGCCTTGAGTCTGTTGCTCGCCGGCATCGGGCTCAACCTGCTGAAGCCCTGGCCCCTGGCGCTCCTGGTCGATAGCGTCCTCGGGACAAAGCCGTACCCGGGATGGCTGCCCGACACGGCACGCGCGTGGGGGCAACCCGTCCAGCTCACCGCCATCATCGCGGCCTCGCTGGCGCTTCATCTCGTACACGCCGCCGCGTGTGGCGGGCACGCCTACCTCTCGATCGACGTGGGGCTCCGTGGCCTGCGGCGGGTTCGCGATGACGTCTTCGGCTGGCTTCAGCGCCTCTCGCTGCGCTATCACCATGGCACCGAGGCCGGGGACATCATCTTCCGGGCCGGGACGGACACGAGCGCCTTTCAGACCTTGTTCCTCCAGGGGTTCCTCACCTTCGTCAGCGCCGCCGGCACGCTCCTGTTCATGGGGGTGGCGATGGCCCGGCTGAACCTGCGCCTCGCCGCGGTGGCGCTGATCGCGGTACCCATCCTGCTGCTGTCGATCAAGGTCTTCGGGCGGGCGATGCGGGTGCGGGGCACCGCCGCCCAGCAAGCGGAGGGCAAGGTCTACGCGCTCATCCACCAGGGGATCACCGCCCTGCCACTGATCCAGAGCAATGCGCGCGAGTATCACGAGCAGCAGCGTTTCACGGCGCACACCGAGAAGGCGCAACGGCAAAAGATGGCGCAGCAGGGGCTCGAGGTCCTTTACTGGGGCTCGATCTCGGTGATCCTCAGCGCGTGCACGCTCGGCGTGACCTGGGTAGGGGCTCGTCAGGTACTGGACGCGAACCTCACGGTGGGGGAGCTGCTCGTTTTTCTCGCCTACGTCGCTCAGCTCTTCGAGCCGCTCCGTCAGCTCTCGCAGGTCGGCGCCACCCTGACGAGCGCGAGCGCGAGCACGCGGCGGGTGTTCGAGATCCTGGATACGCCCGAGGAGGTCAAGGACCGTCCGGACGCACGCCCGGTCTGCCAGGGCGACCCCCATGGATCGGCCGGACTACCCACCTCCGCGGACAACATGTTCGTCGCCGTCGGTGGCGCGCCGGCCGTATCCCCGTGCCCGCCGCTCCCGGTCTACGGCAACATCACCTACGACGACGTGTCCTTCTCGTACGGAAGGGCGCGGCCGGTGCTCGGCCACATCAATTTCAAGCTGATGGCGGGCACGTCGGCGGCCATCATCGGCCCGAGCGGCGCGGGCAAGACGACGCTGCTGAACCTGCTGCCGCGGTTCTTCGATCCGGTGAGCGGCGCGGTCCTGCTGGAGGGCGTCGACCTGCGCGAGCTCCGCCTGGAGGACCTCCGGGCGCAAATCGCCCTCGTCCTGCAGGAGCCCATCATCCTGCCCACCACCGTGGCCGAGAATATCTCCTACGGAAAGCCGCACGCGACGATGGAGGAGATCGAGGCCGCCGCGCATGCCGCCCGGGCCGCCGACCTCATCGAGAAGCTGCCCGAGCACTATCGAACCGTCATCGGGGACGGGGGCGCGCACCTGAGCGTCGGGGAAAAGCAGCGGATCAATCTGGCCCGGGCGTTCCTCAAGGACGCGCCGATCCTTCTCATGGACGAGCCGACGAGCGCGCTCGACGTGGAGAGCGAAGCCCAGGTCGTGGCCAGCCTTTTCGCGCTGATGCGCGGGCGCACCACGTTGATGGTCGCCCACCGGCTCACCACGATCCGCCGGGTCGACAAGATCCTGGTGGTGGACAACGGCAGCCTGACCGAGATGGGGGCTCCCGAAGACCTCCTCGCCGAGCAGGGCTACTACGCGCGAGTCGTCGGCGGCCAGCTCGATCTCTAGGCTTCACCCGCACGCCCGGCCCGCGCCGGGTGCTCCGCGTTCTCCCGCCTCCGCATCCTTCTCGGGTATTTCCCGACGAGTCCTGTAAGATCATTCCGTCAGACGGAGCGCCCTTCGGCGTTTCACGACCCCGGCGAACCGACGTGGATACCACTTTTTCGTGAGCCCGACCAAAGTCAGCCTGCGCAGAACGCTTTCCACCGCATGGGCCATGATTGGCCCGTACTGGTTCTCCGAGGACCGATGGGCGGCCCGGGGGCTCCTGCTCGCCGTGGTGCTCCTCACGCTCGGTACGGTCTACCTCACGGTGCTCTTGAATCAGTGGAACAACACCTTCTACAGCGCCCTCCAGGACAAGGACCTCGCGGCCTTTCGCCGGCAGCTGTTCCGCGTCACGTGGCTGATCGGCATCTTCATCGTTCTTGCCGTCTACCAGGCCTACCTCACCCAGATGCTCGAGATCCGCTGGCGACGCTGGCTGAACGACCGCTACCTTCGCGCCTGGCTGGCCGATCGCGCCTACTACCGGATGCAGCTCGTGGCGCGTGAGACGGACAACCCCGACCAGCGCATCGCGGAAGATGTGCACCTCCTCGCAGCTCACACCCTGGGTCTGTTCTCCGGCGGTCTGCGCGCGATCGTCACGCTGGTGACCTTCGTGGCGATCCTGTGGGGGCTGTCCGGAACATTCACCGTCCCGGTCGGCGTGTTCACCATCACCATTCCTGGCTCCATGGTCTGGGTGGCCATTCTGTACGCAACCGCCGGGACCTGGCTGACCGACTGGCTCGGTCGCCCCCTCGTCCGGCTGAACTACGATCGGCAGCGGTACGAAGCCGATTACCGCTTCAGCCTCGTCCGCTTCCGCGAGAACACCGAGGGCGTGGCCCTGTACCGCGGCGAGGCGCACGAGTTTCGTAGCTTTCGCAAACGGTTCGAGCATGTGGTGGGCAACTGGTGGGGCATCATGCGCCGACAGAAGCGGATGGCCTACTTCACGTCCGGTTACGGGCTGGGGGCGTGGATCGTCCCGTCGATCGTCGCCGCGCCCCGCTACTTCCGGGGCGAGCTTGGTCTCGGCGGCCTCATGCAGACGACCCAGGCCTTCCAGCAAGTTCAGGATGCGCTCAGCTTCTTCATCCAGTCCTACAAGGAGCTCGCGGCGTGGAGCGCCGTGATCGAGCGGCTCGCGGGCTTCGAGCGCGCACTCGAGCACGTGCGGCACCACACTACGGACGGCGGCGTCCGCCTCGCCGAGGGACGCCCCACACACCTGAGCGTGGAGGGGGTCGACCTCGATCTACCGGATGGCCAGCCCCTCATGGCGAACATCAACTTTTCGCTTGTGCGCGGCGAGACCGTGCTCCTGGCCGGCGCGTCTGGCTCGGGAAAGAGCACGCTCGTCCGTGCCATCGCCGGCATCTGGCCGTTCGGGCGTGGCAAGATCCACGTGCCGGAGGGTGCCCGGGTCCTCTTTCTCCCGCAGCGGCCGTATCTGCCGATCGGTGCGCTCCGGGAGGTGGTGAGCTATCCGATGTCCGGCGGCGGTGTGGAGGACAAGACGCTGCGCGAGGCGCTCGAGGCCGTGGGCCTCACGGAGATCGCCGGGCGACTGGACGAGGAGGCCAACTGGGCCCTCCAGCTCTCCCCCGGCGAGCAGCAGCGCTTGGCATTCGCCCGGACCTTGGTCCAGAAGCCCGGCTGGCTCTTTCTCGACGAGGCGACCTCGGCGCTGGACGAGACGACGGAAGCGCGCCTGTATCGGCTGGTGCGCGAGCGACTCCCGGAGACGATGGTGTTCAGCATCGGCCATCGGGCCACGCTGGAGCTCTTCCACGCTCGTCGACTCATGGTAGAACGCAGTGCGAACGGGCCCGCCTCCATCGTGGAGATGCCCGCCGCCGCCACGGCTCCTGAAGCGTGACTATCGCTTCAGTTGTGGTGCGGGGAGCGTCCCACTAGACTGTCCTGAGCCGGAATAGTGTTGACACTTGTGACCAGAAACAGTGAGGGCCATCTGGCCTATCGTTCCCAGAGTGAACCACCCCGTGGCAGGGGAACCACTTTGGGAGGATCGACCGATGACCCTCGACGAGAAGGTACACGGCCTGCGACTGCATGTCATCCGGCGGGCGGAGGCCCTGGGCAACGTCAGCCGGGCCTGCCGGGAGGCAGGGATCTCCCGGGCGCTGTTCTATCGGTGGCGGCAGCGGGTGGAGCGTTATGGCCAGGACGGCGTCCATCCCCGTCGGTACCGGGCCCGGCCCGGCCGACCGGTGCAGCTGCGCCGGAGACAGAGCGACTGCTCTTGAGCGTGGCCGTGAGTGCCGCGACCTGGGGCGCGAGTCGGATCGCGGCGTATCTGCGGCACCGCTGGCAGCTGCGCGTGGCGCCCAGCACCGTGCAGCGGGCCCTGCGGCGGACGGGGCTGGCGACCCGTCGGCAGCGGCTGACCGTGCTCGAGCACCGCGCCCTGCAGACGGCGGGCTTGCTCACCGAGCGAACGCGCCGCCTCTGGCAGGCGCAGCACGGCCAGCCCCGGCATGTGGCGGCCCGCGAACCCGGGGAGCTGGTGTGTCTGGACACCTTCTACATCGGGCAGCTCAAGGGCGTGGGCAAGGTCTGGCAGATCACCGCCTGCGATGCCGCGTGCTCCTACGGCGTGGCGTGGCTCCTGCCCGCTCACACCGCCGAAGCGGCCGCCCACTTCCTGCGGCGGATCCTGCTGCCGCTGTATCGGCGCGCCGGCTGGCGGCTGCGCCGCGTGCTCACCGACGGCGGCCCCGAGTTCAAGGGGGCGTTCGATGAAGCCTGTCACGCCCTGGGCCTCCGCCACACGCGCACCAAGCCGCGGCACGCCTGGACTAACGGCTTTGTCGAACGCCTCCAAGGCACGATCCTGCAGGAACACTGGCGCGTGGCCTTTCGCCGCCCGTTACTTCACCAGCCGGACGGCCTTGCAGCACAGCCTCGAGGCCTTCATGCAGTCCTACAACCACGAACGGCCGCATCAAGGCTATCGCGTCCGCGGCCGCACCCCCGCCGCGCTCTTCTGGGGCGCCGCGCGGGGATGACCTCTTACCGCACTCTGGGGTGGCCACGGTGTCTACACCATTGCGAGTCTGGACAGCCTAGGGCCTTGATGATCTTGAAGACCCGGTGGTCTCTCATGCGTTCCTGACGCCACCCTCCACCTTTGATCTTGAATCGCACGACGAAGAGCGGCTCAGTGGGTGGCGCATCCCCGCGCTCCGTAGCCAGGTACTCGGAAACGATGGCCCTGGCGACCTCCGGGAGCGGCACCGATGCTTCATGCCCGCCTTTACCGAGTACGCGCCGCAGCCCGAAGTCTGACAGGTAGTCGCCGACATTCAACCCTACGACCTCTGAGCGTCGTAATCCTCCATAGGACAGCAGCGCGAGGATGGCACGGTCGCGTAGCCGAGCACACCGGTTCAGCAGGTCCTCGACCGCCGCCCATCGCGGCACAACTGGCAGCCGCTTCTTACGGCGTGGTCTGGTTAGCTGGTCGAGGGGATTGCTGGGCAATCTGCCGTGACGCACCGCCCACTTTCCGAAGCTGCCGAGTGTCGCGAGTCGCACTCTGATGGAGTTCGTCTGCAGAGCGCGGGCAGCAAGATCGTAGTGATACGTCCGGCAAAGTTCTGCGGTGAAGTCTGCGACCACCACCGTGCCTCCAACCTTCTTTCGCGAGAACTGCATGAAGTCACCGAAGCACCATTGGTACGTCTGAACTGTCCGGTGGGCCGCCTCCCTTTCGACCCGTAGATAGGCTACAAATTCCTCAAACAGCGCGGACAAACGCATAGGCTGCCTCCGTTTGTCCGCCACGCGCTTGGGCGCAGTATCAGGGGCGACCAGCCACGCGTCAACAGGGGGGATGGTGTGCTGTCCGGCTTCGTCGGATCACCCGGGCTCACCGGAATCCCCTCCGGCATGCATTCACCGGGATCGGAGCCCATGGATCGTGTTCACGAGGTGAGGCCCCACTTGCTGAGCATCTTCTGGAGCGCCGCGACCCGCTGGGACACCTCACTCTCCTTCCGGCAAGCCTGTGCCAGCGCATCCTGGACGGCAGCGAGGGAGCGTTCGTACTCAGCTCGCTCGGCCTCCAGCTCCTGGATCTCGTCGGCGATCTCTTTCTTCTTGGCCCGTAGGGCGTCGAGATCCGCCTCGGTCAGGCCGACTTCAACCATTCGAGCGAGTGCTTGGTCACGCCGGTCATCCGCCAAGCCGGCCGTGCTCAAGGGGGAGGCCAGTCGATCAAGATGCGGGAGACGCTGGTTCACGTCATCAGGTGTGATCCCGAGTGCGCGGAGCCGGTCCACGAGGACGGCGGCGGGGGTAACGATGGCTGGGTCGAAACCCAGGGACCGGTAGCGGGCCAGCGTCGCGCGGAGCTCCTCCACAATGGTCGCGTCAACTCCGGCCTCGCGGAGGTCGGCCATCAGCGTCGCCACGGCGCCGGCCTCATCCACGGTGAGGCCGGCCTCGGCGAAGGCCTCGACCGTTTCGAGGGCGGGACCCACGTCCGCCATGGTGAGGTTGTGCTCGGCGAGGACGGCCTGTGCCTCGATGAAGGC
>DATAOI010000102.1 GCA_036265815.1 Gemmatimonadales bacterium | reverse complement strand
CGGCTCCGGGTGAGCCGGGAGCACCTCTCCCGCCAGTTCGGCGCCGGCGGCGCCCCCAACCTCAAGCGCGTGATCGATCTGACCCGGGTCGCCTGCGCGGCCCAGCTATTGGCCAACCCGGGCTACTCGATTCCCACCGTGGTCCGGATCCTCCATTTCGCCTCCGCCAGCCACCTGAGCGGGACCGCCCGCCGCATCGCGAACGTGCCGACCAGCGGGCTGGGCGGGCTCGGTCCCCGAGGGGTGCTGGCGGCGTTCGTCCGGGGGAACACCAGAAGCCGGATGTGACGTCTGGGTCACCCCGGCGAGCCGGGATGGTGCCCTGCGGTCGCCGCCGCCCTATCTTGTAGGGCTTCCGGGCGATACTCTTGCCCGGCTCCGCCTATTGTGATTATTTTCACAAGCCTTTCACCGACCTGAACCTTTCAGCCAGGCGTCTGACCTCATGGCCACTGACTCTATCCTTCGTCCGGGCGAACTGAAGGACATCCTGCTCCGGGAAATTGCGGCCGCCGATCTCAGCACCACCGATGTGTCCGAGGTGGGCACGGTGCTGGAGGTTCGCGACGGCGTGGCCCGCATCTACGGGCTCCAGTCCGCGATCGCGAGCGAGATGCTCGAGTTCACCGCGCAGGAGTCGGGCGACGTGGTGACCGGGCTGGTGTTGAACCTGGAGGAGGACAACGTCGGCGCCGCCATCATGGGCGACTACCTCAAGCTCAAGGAAGGCGATTCGGTGCGCCGCACCGGCCGCCTGCTCGAGGTGCCGGTGGGGCCGGCCATGCTGGGGCGGGTGGTAGACGCGCTGGGCCGGCCGGTGGACGGCCGGGGCGCCATCCAGAGCAGCAAGACCCGCCAGGTCGAGATGGTCGCGCCGGGCATCATCGTCCGGCAGCCGGTGAAGGAGCCGCTCCAGACCGGCATCAAGGCGATCGACGCGATGATCCCGATCGGCCGCGGCCAGCGGGAGCTGATCATCGGCGACCGGGGCACCGGCAAGACGGCCATCGCGGTGGACACCATCATCAACCAGAAGGGCGCCGGCGTCGTCTGCGTGTACGTGGCGATCGGCCAGAAGCGCTCCACGGTGGCCACGGTGGTGGAACGGCTCAAACAGGCCGGCTCGATGGACTATACCATCGTGGTGGTGGCCTCGGCATCGGACCCGGCGCCGCTGCAGTACATCGCGCCGTACACCGGTTGCGCCATCGCCGAGTATTTCATGTATGAGGAGGGGAAGGCCACGCTCTGCGTGTACGACGACCTCTCCAAGCAGGCGGCGGCGTACCGCCAGCTCTCGCTCATCCTGCGCCGGCCGCCCGGCCGGGAAGCCTATCCGGGCGACGTCTTCTACCTCCACAGCAGGCTGCTGGAGCGCGCCGCCAAGATCAGCGAGAATCCGGACGTGGTGAAGCTCGACACCCGGATCAAGAAGCCGGGCGGCTCGCTGACCGCGCTGCCGATCATCGAGACCCAGGCGGGCGACGTGTCGGCGTACATCCCCACCAACGTCATCTCCATCACCGACGGCCAGATCTTCCTCACCACCGATCTCTTCTACTCCAACGTGCGCCCCGCGGTGGACGCCGGCATCAGCGTAAGCCGGGTGGGCGGCAACGCGCAGATCAAGGCGATGAAGCAGGTGGCCGGGCCGCTCCGCCTCTCCCTGGCCCAGTACCGGGAGCTCGAGGCGTTCGCCCAGTTCGGCTCGGACCTCGATGCGGCCACCCAGCGGCAGCTTGCCCGGGGCGCACGGCTGGTCGAGGTGCTCAAGCAGCCCCAGTACGATCCGGTCCCGGTGGAGCGGCAGGTGGCCATCATCTACGCCGTGACCAACGGCCATCTGGATGAGGTGCAGGTCCCGCACATTCGCCAATGGGAGCGCGACTTCCTCGATTATCTCGAGGCCTCGCAGCCCGCCATCCTGACCGACATCCGCACCAAGCGGGCGCTGGACGACGATCTCACCGGCCGCCTCAAGGCCGCGATCGCCGCCTTCAAGCCGCTCTTCGTCGCCGAGTAATGGCCAAGAGCCGGCAGCTCAAAGGACGGATCCGCTCCGTCCAGAACACCAGGAAGATCACCAAGACGATGGAGCTGGTGGCCACGTCGAAGCTCAAGCGGGCGCAGGATCGGGTCGTGGCCGCCCGGCCCTACGCCGAGGCGCTGCGGCAGGTGATCTCCGATCTGATCACGGCGGAGCTGGCCGAGCGGTTCCCGCTCCTCCGCCGCCCGGCGCCGCCGGCCAAGGGTGGGCCCAAACGGGCGGCGGTGATCCTGCTGACCTCCAACCGCGGGCTGGCCGGCGGGTTCAACGCCAATCTCATCAAGGAAGCCCGCCGCCGGATCGAGGCGCTGGAGGCCGAGGGCCACACGGTCGAGCTCCACGCGATCGGCAAGAAGGGGATCGGCTTCTTCCGCTACCTGGGCCGGAAGCTCGCCGCGGAGCGGGTGGACATCGGTGACCGTCCCACCGCCGAGCATGCGGCCGAGATCGTCGAGCCGCTCATCCGGGCCTACGCCGCGGGGGAGCTGGCGAGCGTGGATCTGGTGCAGGCCCGCTTCGTGAGCGCGCTGCAGACCCCGCCCGCCACTGTGCGAATCCTCCCGGTCGAGGCGCCGGCCTCGGACAAACCCGCGCGGGACTACATCCTGGCGCCCAGTGCCGACGCGATCCTGGAGCAGCTGCTGCCGCTCTACGTGCGGAACGCGGTCTACCGCGGTTTGGTGGAGACGGCAGCGGGGGAGCACGGGGCCCGGCGCACGGCGATGAAGAATGCCACGGACAACGCAGGGGAGATCCTGGAACTGCTCAAGCGGACCTACAACCGGCAGCGACAGGCGCAGATCACCCAGGAGATCGCGGAAATCGTCGGCGGGGCAGCGGCGTTGCAGGGATAGGGCGGGGCGGAGGACGGTAAGGGCGGTAAAGACGGTAAGGACGGGAAGGGCGGGGACGATGGGAAAGATGGAGTGACGGAAAGTCGTCCGGGCGAGCATACCTTACCGCCCTTACCGTCTTTACCGCCCTTCCCGCCTCGCACCATCGATCAAACACAAACGGAGTTCAGCCACATGGCCACCGCTATCGCTACCGAGCAGCCCGGCCGAGCCGCCGAGACCCTGAAGAACGTTGGTCACGTGGTCCAGGTCATCGGGCCGGTGCTCGACGTCGAATTCGAGCCGGAGCACCTGCCGGAGATCTACAACGCGCTCATCATCGAAGACGCCACGGCGGCCGTGCCGGTGCGTCTTACCGCCGAAGTGCAGCAGCACATCGGCCGGAACCAGGTGCGCGCCGTCGCCATGAGCAGCACCGATGGGGTGACCCGCGGCATGCAGGTGACCGACACGGGCCAACCGATCACCGCCCCGGTGGGCAACGTCGCGCTGGGCCGGATCCTCAACGTGCTGGGCGAGCCGGTGGACGGCGGCGCGCCGCTGCCGCCGGACACCGAGCGGTGGCCGATCCATCGCGAGACACCCAAATTCACCGACCTCGAGCCCAAGACCGAGATCTTCGAGACCGGGATCAAGGTGGTCGACCTGATCGCCCCGTTCGTGAAGGGCGGCAAGATCGGGCTCTTCGGTGGCGCCGGGGTAGGCAAGACGGTCGTCATCCTGGAGCTGATCAACAACGTCGCCAAGGCGCACGGCGGCAAGTCGGTCTTCTCCGGTGTGGGCGAGCGGACCCGCGAGGGCAACGACCTCTACCTGGAGATGACCGAGAGCAACGTCATCAAGTCCTGCGCGCTGGTGTTCGGCCAGATGAACGAGCCGCCGGGCGCCCGGCTCCGAGTCGGCCTCACCGGCCTCACCATCGCCGAGTACTTCCGCGACGTCGAAGGCCAGGACGTGCTGCTGTTCATCGACAACATCTTCCGCTTCACCCAGGCGGGCTCCGAGGTCTCCGCGCTGCTCGGCCGGATGCCCAGCGCGGTGGGATATCAGCCGACCCTGGCCACCGAGATGGGCGACCTGCAGGAGCGGATCACCTCGACCAACAAAGGCTCGATCACCTCGGTGCAGGCGATCTACGTGCCGGCCGACGACCTGACCGACCCGGCGCCGGCCACCGCGTTCGCCCACCTCGATGCCACGGTCGTGCTCTCCCGGGCCATCTCCGAGCTGGGCATCTATCCAGCGGTCGATCCGCTGGACAGCGGCAGCCGCATCCTCGACGCGCAGTACGTCGGCGAGCGGCACTACAACGTGGCCATCGGCCTGCAGCGCACCCTGCAGCGCTACAAGAGCCTGCAGGACATCATCGCGATCCTGGGCATGGACGAGCTGAGCGAGGAGGACAAGCTGATCGTGGCCCGCGCACGGCGGCTCCAGCGCTTCCTCTCCCAGCCGTTCTTCGTCGCCGAGCAGTTCACCGGCTTCCCCGGGAAGTACGTCAAGCTGGAGGACACGATCTCCAGCTTCGAGCGCGTGCTGTCCGGCGAGTTCGACCATCTGCCGGAACAGGCGTTCTACATGGTGGGTGGGCTGGACGAAGCGGTGGAGAAAGCCAAGAAGCTGGCGAGCTCGTGATGCATGTCACGGTCATCTCCCCCGAGGCGGCTATGTTCGACGGGGAAGCGGACGCGGTGGTCGCGCCCGCCTTCGATGGAGAAGTCGGCATCCTGCCGAACCACGCGCCGTTCATGACGCTGTTGGGAGAGGGAACGCTGACCGTGCGCCAGGGGGGCACCGTCAGCCGTTTCGTGGTTCGAGGTGGGTTCCTCCAGGTCGTGGACAATCGAGTGCGGGTGGTCGCCGAACACGTACAAGGAGACGCTCATGCTGCGTAGCTGCTGCGTTGGGTTCCTCGTGGTGGCCCTGCTGGCGGGAGCCGCGAGCACGTCGTCCGCGCAGGAAACCGGCACGCCGGTGTTCAAGGCGCCGTACCGGACATTCACCACTCATGAGCTGGGCGCGTCGTTCTCCGATCCGGGTGAGGGCGTGAGCTTTGCGCTGGAGGGGTTCTACCGCTACGGGCATGGGCCCTACGATCTCAGCATCCGGGGCGGCTTCGAGGACCTCAACGGGTCCGCCGGCACCCGCTACCTGATCGGTGGGGACCTCCGCACCCAGATCCTCACCTACAGCGAGAGCTTTCCGCTGGACGGTGCGCTGACCCTGGGCATCGGCGCTAATGTGGGCGACGGCAACGACGCCTACTACATCCCGATCGGCATCAGCCTGGGCCGGCGGTTCAATCTCGAGGGCTCCAACACCACCTTCGTGCCCTACGTCCACCCGGTCCTGGTGCCGAGGTTCGGCGGTGGCGACAGCGACGTGGACGCGGCCCTCGGGCTCGGGGTGGACGTCCGGTTCAGCGAGGATCTCGCACTCAGGGTGAGCGGCGGCATCGGCGATATCGAGGGCGTGGCCATCTCGTTGGCCTACATCCGCTGACCCTTCCGGCGGCGCTCGGGCGCCCGGCCGCACCCCGCTGCGGCCGGGCGCTTTTGTGTTGACTTCCCTCCGAGCGTCCGAGTAGCTTCCCCGGCCGTTCGGACCCCACAGGCGGCATCCCGCATTTCCTGGAGGGAAACGCATGAGGCAATCGATGTGCGCGGCCGTCCTGACCCTGGTGATTTCGGTCGGCACGACCGTGGACGCCTCGCCCGCCTGGGCCCAGGTGCTGGGGATCCCGGTGTACAACAGCGGCATCGCGCGCGGGATCGGGCTCTACGGGGACGTGGGCTTTCCCAATGCGGATGCCGGGAAAGGCACGGCGCTCGCTCTCACCGGGCGTGCGGGATTCGGGCTGCTCGGCGTCACCGCTATAGTCTCCACCTTCAATCCGGACGGGCCTGCCGGCAGCGTGACCTCGGTCGGGGCCACCGGCAACTTCCGGGTATTCGGCGGGCCACTGGTGCCGCTCAGCGTGACCCTGCAGGGCGGCGTGGGCTATGCGAAGCCGGACGGCCTGCTCCCCAGCGACGAGGTTTCGGTGCTGCACTTTCCGGTGGGGGTCGGCTTCGCGCTCACCATTCCCAACCCGGTGCTCGCCATCAAGCCGTGGCTGGCGCCTCGGGTGGATGTCACCCGGACCAAGCTCAACGGCGCCTCGGACACCGAGACCAAGTTCGCCCTGAGCGGTGGGCTGGAGTTCAATCTGTTGAGCGGGCTCGGCCTCCAGGCCGCCTACGATTACCGCACCGGCGGATCCAGTCATCCGGGCGTGTTCGGCCTCGGGGCCCATTATACGTTCCGGGTTCCCGGACTGTGAGCGCCCGTCCGGGCCACCTCTCGCTCCACGCATCCATTGCAGTTGCCCTTCTGCTCTCCACCCTCCCTCTGGGAGGCTGCGCCCAGACCTTCGACGCCAGCACGCTCGGCGTGCCCGCCACCCTGGCCTCCGCGGCCGCCAAGCCAGCCCAGGGTGAGCGCTTCACGCTGACCAGCAAGGCGGTGTTCGGACTCTGGGGGATCGCCCGCCTCAAGCAGCCATCGCTCCGGAAGGCGTTGGCCGGCCAGCTCGGCGGTGGCGGCGGGCTGGCGGACGTCAGGATCCGGGTCCGCAGCCGGTTCTCCGATCTGCTGATCACCCTGCTCACCGGCGGCCTCATCGTGCCGCGATCGGTGACGTTCGAGGGCGTGGTCACGAAATAATCTCCGCCAGCCATTCGGCTGCGTGCCGGGCGGCGCCCAACCCTCTGGTCACGGTCTCGCCCGCGCGGCGGCCCTGCGCCTCACGCGCCGCCCCGTCCGCCATCCAGCCCTCCCAGACTCGCGCCAGCTCCACGCCGGCGGCAGCCACGCTCCGGCTGCCGAGCGCGATGGCGGCGCGGTCGTGCAGGAGCAGCTCCGCGTCTCGGCTCTGCTGCCAGCGCGGGCCGAAGGCCACCGGCAGATCCCACGCCGCGGGCTCGAGCACCGAATGCAGCCCGGCTCGCCCGAACCCGCCTCCAACGTAGGCCATCGTTCCGGCACCGTAGAGCGTGGAGAGCATGCCGACTCGATCCACCAGCAGCAGCGGCACCGGCCCGTCGGCGTCGCTCAGCCGGGTAGGGAAGGGAAGTCCGGCGCGCTCCACCGTGCGCTCCACCGCCGCAAGGTGAGCCGGCGTCGGCTCGTGGGGCACCAGGATGAGGCGCGCGTCTCCGCGGTGGGCGCGAACCGCGGCAAAGGCGGCGAGCAGCACTGCCTCGTCCGGCGCCCAGGTGGAGCCCGCTACCAGGGTCGGGGCCTCTCGGCCGAAGCGCAGCAGCGGATCGTCCGGCGCGACGCCGGCCACTCGGGCCGCCGCGCTGTCGAACCGAGGGTCGCCCAACACGCGGATCCGCTCCTCCGGCACGCCGAGCCGCGCCAGCCGTTCTCCGTCCTCGCGGGAGATGGCGGCTGCGGCGCGAACCACGGCATAGCCTGGCGCCAACAGCGACCGGGCCGGCCAGCGGAGCCGCCCGCTGCCCCGGCTCACCGTGCCCGCTACAATGGCCACCGGAATCCGCCGCGCAGCGGCCCCCAGGGCGAGCTCGGGCCACAGGTCCAGCTTGGAGAACACCAGGAGGGTCGGAGCGAGCGCCGCCAGCAGGCGGTCGACTTCGCGGGGCAGATCGTATGGCAGGTAATCGGCGACGTCGACGGGAAGGCGCCGTGCCAGGCCGGCCGCCGAAGGACTGAAGTGGGTATAGACGACCTGGCAGTCGGGCCGCATGCGCCGGAGCTCCAGCAGGACGCTTTCCGCCTGGAGCCCCTCACCAACCGAAGACGCGTGGAACCAGACGAGGGGGCGGCCGCGGTCCCGTCCGGTGCGCGCCCACTCGCTCAGCCGCGCTGGGGCCGCCCGGCGTCCCCGGTGGCCGGTCCGCAGCTTATCGTCGAACAGCCCGGCGATAGAACCCAGGGCGACCCCCAGCCGAACCGCGGCCCGGTAGCCGGGCGCTGTGGATGGCATCGCGGCAATGTCGTGGTGGGGTGGCGGAAGGTCAATTGCCCGCGACGGACTGGGGCTGCCGGCGTGGGGCTGCCGGCGGATCGGGAGATGGAATTACAATTGATCGCCCGATTGGAGGCGCCACCAGGGCGCGTAAGCAAATCGGGGCCTGTGATCATCTAATCGGTTGAGTCAGCGATTATGCCTCAATCAATTGGAGGATCTATGACCACTCGCGCTCTGCTTCCCGCAACGCTGTTGGCGTTAGGTATGGCGACGGCAGCCTTCACCGCTCCAGCTGTCGTAGAGTGGCCGCCCTGGCTTTCGATCGAGTCGCCGGTCAATCCGTTCGATCCCACGTCGCGCGGTGCCGTGCTCCTGGTCCATGCCGTCTTTCGCGAGGGCCAGGTTCAGCTCTCTGACCTCAGCGGCACCGCCGAGGGAATGGTCGACGGATCCAGGCGCAGCATCACCCTTCGCTTCGACACCACCGGGCGTCCGGGCGTGTTCGCCGTCCGGCGTCAATGGCCGAGCGACGGGGCCTGGCTGCTTCGAATCGCGTTGCAACACACGACCGCGATCGTGACGTTCGATCGCAGCGGCAGTGTCGCGTCGGTCCGCGTGCCCACCGAGCTCGCGTCGGGCAATCCGATACCTCGTCCCGTCGCCCCCAGAGAGATCGATTCCACGCTGGCCCAAGCGGCAACGCGGTAACCCATCAACCCCGGCAGATGAACCCTCGCGTGCGGGGAGCGATCGAGGCGGTGGCGACGGTGAGCGGCGTCGACAACGTCGTTCGCCGGGCCCAGCAGGGCGACGTGGAGGCGTTCGAGGGACTGTATCGTGCGCACTCGGCCGCCATCTACGCGCTCTGCCGTCGCATGGTCGGGACCGATAGGGAGGCGCTGGATCTGGTACAGGACATCTTCGTTCGGGCCTGGGAGCGCCTCACGACGTTCCGCGGCCAAAGCTCGCTGGCAACGTGGCTGCATCGGCTCGGGGTGAACGTCGTCCTCGAGCACCTCCGCTCCGCGAAGCGCGATGCGTCACGGTTCATCGAGGGCGACGACACCACGTTTGGTGGCCGCTCGCCCGCCGGCCAGGTGGACGCCCGCATCGACCTCCACGCGGCCCTCGTGCGACTCCCGGGCGGCGCACGCGCGGTATTCGTACTGCACGACATCGAAGGCTACTCCCACGAGGAGATCGCACAGATGACCGGCATCGCGCCGGGAACGGCCCGCGCGCAGTTGTGGCGCGCTCGCCGCGCGCTCCTGAGGCTCCTCGATCTATGACGGACGCAGGATCGCATCTCAGCGAGGAGCAACGGCACGCCCTTGCCGACGGCTCGGTGCGGCTCGAGCAGCTCCCGACCATCGAGGCACACCTGCGCGGCTGCGCGGCTTGTGTCGCCGATATCACCCGTATCAGAACGCTCCTCACGCGCGTCCACGGCGCGCCGACCCCGGTCCTGCCACCGCTCGATGAGCTATGGCCGTCGATCCGCACGCGGATCGAGGCGAGCAAGGTCATTCCGCTGCCGCCCCAGGCGCTGCGACTCGGGGGTCGGCGACGGGTACCCCGTCTCGCACTCGCGGTCGGGATGGCGGCAGCGCTGGTGGTCGCCGTCATCGCCGTCGGCCTCCGCACCAGTGCGCGACGCCCGGCGCCCGGGGCACGGACTCAAGCCACGGCATCGCTCATCGCCGTGGCCGATTCGGCGCAGGCGTACGAGGAGGAGGCGCAAACGCTGCTCAATCAGCTCGAGCTGCGACGCGCGATGTTGCGCCCCGAAGCCGTCGTCGCGATTGACCACGACTTGCGGGTCGTCGATGCGGCCATCGCCGAGCTCAAGGAGGCGATTGCTCGCGATCCAGGTAACCCCGCATTGCGACGCCTACTGGCAGCCTCCTACCGGCAGAAGGTGGACGTCCTCAAGCGCGTCGGGAACGCGGGTTGACGCCATGACAGGCCCATTCGTGTCGGCGATACTGCTTCTGGTTGCGGTACCGAGCGCGGTGGGCGCGCAGGCCGGGGCAAGCGATGGCCCCGTGCTTCGTGCCCGCCACGCTTCTCCGGCGCCGCTGGTCAAGATGTTCAACGCCGCCGGCTCGGTCCGACTGGTGGGCTGGGATCGGGACTCGCTCCTCATCCGCGGGCGAGTCGCCAAGGGCGAGGCCTTGTACCTCTCCGGCAACGACTCGCTGATGAAGCTCGGCATCGAGGATCGGAATGATGGCAAACCGATGGCGGACTCCGACCTGCTGGTGTACTTGCCCCGAGGGAGTCAGGTCTCGCTCAAGACGGTCACTGGCGACATTACCGCCAGCGACGTGTCCGGGTGGTTCTATACGGTGTCTGGCGGTGTGCGTCTCAATGGAGCGGCAACCACGATCGAGGTGCAGGCGATGAGCGGCAACGTCGATCTCGATGTCGCGACCCCCTGGGTGCGGGCGCGAACCGGCGACGGCAATCTGCTCGTCCGTGGCGATCCGCAGGACGTCGATGCGGCGACGATCGGCGGGACGCTCAGCATCGCGAGCTCGGCGATTCTGCGCGGACAGTTCGGCTCGGTATCGGGCGACGTGCATTACGCCGGTGCGCCGGCCGCCGGTGCGATCTTTGATTTCTCCAGTCACAGCGGGGCAATCGATCTGCTGCTCGCGCGGTCGGTATCCGGCGTATTTGCGTTGTCGAGCGTCGTCGGGGCCATCGAGAACGGCTTCGCCGAGGCTCGGCCGATCGCCGCGACACCGCACTCGATTCGGTTGAGCCTCGGGCGTGGCGGGGCGCAGGTGGCGGCGCGCACGTTCAAAGGCACGATTCGCCTTCGTCCTCAGTAGCCGGGTCGCCGCCCCGCACGGGCCGGGTCGATTGGCAGGCTCGCCCGGGGGTTGCACGTGGAGCGGGAGTGGAGATAAAATTCATCCTGGCATTCCATGTTCCACCTGCAACCGAGGGAGGTGATCCATTGTCTACAGAGTCAAGGGTCGCCTGCGGACGCTAGACAGCGCTGCACGCTGAGACCCGGGCGACACTTCGAACCTGGGGGGGCCGCTGACCGCGGCCCCTTTTTTTGACCATGCCCTCCGTCCTTCGCGACTACTGGCGCGCCTCCCGCGCGCCGCGCTACAGCCTGACGTTCGCCCTTCCCCTGCTGGTGGCCTACGAGGCGCTGGCGTTCACGCTCTCGCACGACGCGCTGATCGGCGTGCGGAACGGGGCGGACGTGCTGCTCAAGAGTCTCTTCCTCACGCTCGGCGGGAGGAACGGTCTCGTGGTGTTCGGGGCGCTGCTGGTGGGCACCGGCGCGGCGCTGGTGTGGCGCGATCGGAGGACGTCCGGCCCGGTCGACGGCCGGGTGTTCTGCTGGATGGCGCTCGAATCGGTGGGCTATGCGCTGGTGTTCGGGATCGTCGTCGGGAGACTCACCGCCGTGCTGCTGCACGGGCTGGCCCTCACCGCGCCGGCGCTCCGGCTCGGCGGAGTGACCCAGCTCGGGTTGGCCACCCAGCTCATGATCTCCCTGGGCGCCGGGATCTACGAGGAGCTGCTTTTCCGCGTGCTGATCGTCGGCACACTCGCCGCGCTGGCCCGGCGCGGCTTCGGCTGGAGTGCGGGCGCGGCTGGGGTCTTCGCCACCCTGGCCGGTGCCCTGATCTTCTCCGCCTTCCACTACATCGGGCCCTACGGCGAGCGGCTCGAGCTCGGCTCATTCGCCTTCCGGGCCATCGCGGGAGTGGTGTTCAGCGGGATGTACCTGCTGCGCGGCTTCGGGATCACCGCGTGGACCCACGCGCTGTATGACGTCTTCCTCGCGCTGGCGGGCTCGGTAGCCTGATGACGGTCAGGTGAGCTCACGTCCATTCATTTTCGCCCGGCCGCTCCGGTCTTGCTGGCGATCACGGAATCGAGCACCTGCCGGAAGACCGGGAGCGGCTGGGCACCTACCAAGAGACCGCCCTCGATATAGAACGTCGGCGTGCTCCCCGCGCCAGTCCGGCTGGCCCCCTCTGCGTCGGCCCGGACTTCCTCATCGGTCGACGCTGCCTTGGCGCACGCGAGCAGCGCCGGCTTGGAGAGGTGGGCCGAGTCGGCCAGCGAGAGCAGAAACGCCGCCGGCTCCTTGAGCGGCGCCCAGACATCCTGGTGGCGATAGAGCAGGTCGTGCACCGGCCAGAATTTGTCCTGCTTGGCAGCGCAGAGCGCGATCTCCGCCGCCGCGACGGCGTTCTGATGGATGCTGGTCAGGGGGAAGTTGACGAAGGCCCAACGCACCTTCCCCGTCGTGACGTAGGCCGAATCGAGGGCCGGAAACGTTTCCAGCGCGAACTGCCGGCAGTAGGGGCACTGGAAATCCGACATCTCGTACACCGTCACCGGCGCCTTGGGCGACCCTTTGACCCGGCCGGCCAGTGGATCGGGCTGAGCCGCCTGGCCCGCGAGGTGGGCGAGCGGGACGCACGCCAGGAGCACGATGCCAAGGAGTGTCCTCATCAGTAACGCGGCTGCCGCCGGCCGGTCCGGCTGGAGAGCAGCAGCGTGTCCCCGGTCAGCGGCACATTCCAGTACCACTCGGCATTGGGATCGGTGGCGTCCCACGAGCGGGCGTAGATCCACCAGCGTCCCGGCTCGAGCCGCAGGCGCGCCCACCCGTCCGAGCGGGTGGTGTCGGTCACCGGCTCGCGGTGCTGCCTGAGCGCCAGGTTATGCACGATGCTGTCGTACCCTCGGTAGGTGCTATCTTCCCAACTGCGGACCTCGGCCCGAAGGCTCTCGCTTCGGGCAACGAAACCGGCGCGGGCCCGGTCCAGCGCCCCCCGTGCGGTCTCCGCCGCCGCCTGAGCCACCTTGAGCGAGTCGGAGAGCCGCCCGAAGCGGGCGTAGGCCGTCGCGTACTCCGGTGCATTCCGGGGCAGCGAATCGAGCGCGGCCTTCATCTCCGCCACGGAATCGCGCAGCTTGCCCACTCGGAAGGTTGCGGCGGAATAGGTGTTGAACGGCCCGCGAAAGTCTCGGAAGAGCGAGTCGAGCGCCGCCACATGGGGCCGTGACGAGTGCGCCGCCGCCTCCAGGCTCTTGAGCACGCTGTCCCGATCGTAGGGCAAGGCGACGAGGCCCACGCCGGTCACCGGGGTCTCCATGGAGTCGGGCCCCGGAATCGAGACGCGGACGGCCACGTCGCGCGGCCGCCCGCAGGCGACGACGGCGAGACCGAGTAGCAGCGGGTGGGTCAACTTCCGGAGTGCATTTGAGAGGAACACGAGCCAAAGCTATCGC
This sequence comes from Gemmatimonadales bacterium, assembly GCA_036265815.1. Lineage (NCBI taxonomy): Bacteria > Pseudomonadati > Gemmatimonadota > Gemmatimonadia > Gemmatimonadales > Gemmatimonadales bacterium. The sequence goes on along the minus strand of DATAOI010000102.1, from coordinate 129,567 downwards.
CCTCCTGGCAGTGCTACAACTGACGGCCTCGCTGGCGGCCGCCCAGCGCCCCGGGATCGACCGCCTCTTTCCGGCCGAGCCCGTGGGGTACGTGAACGACTTCGCTACCGTCGTCGATGCTGGGTCCGCCGCCGCCATGGAGGACCTGATCACCCGGCTTCGGAACGCGGCCGGCGCCGAGCTGGCGGTGGTCACCCTTCCCACGATCGAGGACTACGCTCCCAGCGACGTCGGAGTCGCCATCATCCGCCGCTGGGGGATCGGTGCCAAGGCGGAGGTGGGCGACGTCAGGCGCAACGCGGGGCTGGTGCTGCTGCTGGTGCCCCGCAAGGAGGGAGTGGCCAACTCGGGCAAGGTCTACGTCGCCGTGGGGCAGGGGCTGGAAGGCATCGTGACCGATGCCGAAGCCGGCCAGGTGAGCGACCTGATGCTGCCGGAGCTGCGCGAGGGCAAGTACGGTCCCGGGCTGCTGACCGGCACGCGCGCGCTGGTGGCGCGCATCGCGCAGGCGTACGGCGTGACCGACTCGAGTCTGGCCACCTCGCCCACTGGCGGACCACCGGCCGTATCGGTGGCTCCGCGATCACTGCTTCGCGCGCTCTTCCCGATCATCCTCTTCCTCCTGTTCATGCTGCTGAGCGGCCGGGGTCGGCGCCGAAGGGGCGGGATATATTGGGGAGGTCCTTGGATCGGTGGCGGCTGGGGTGGCGGTGGTGGATTCGGGGGCGGTGGCTTCGGTGGAGGGGGCTTCGGTGGCTTCGGTGGTGGCGGCGGAGCCAGCGGCGGTGGCGCCGGAAGGAGCTTCTAGGTGGACGATGCGGTCGAGAAGGTGATCACCCCGTTCCTGGCCGAGGCCGACCTGGCCCTTGGTCCGGCGTACAGCGCGGTGCTGTACGGCTCGGCCGCGCGGGGGGACTTCGTTCCCGGCCGCTCGGATATCAATCTGATGCTGGTGGTGGACCAGCTCTCTCCGACCACCCTCGCAACGCTCCGGCGCGCCTACGACCGCTGGCGCAAGTCCCGGTACGACCCGCCGTTGCTCATCAGCCGCGCCGAATGGGCCCGGGCCACCGACGTGTTCCCCCTGGAGATCACCGACATGCGTGCGGCCTACCGGGTGTTGCGGGGGTTGGACCCCCTGGCGGCGCTCGAGATCGACCGGTCGGACCTCCGCCGCGCGCTCGAGCGGGAGTTCCGTGGGAAGCTGCTGCGGCTTCGTCAGGGCTACGTGGCCGCCTCCACCGATCCCCAGGCCCTGGGTACGCTCGCGGGGCAGAGCGCGGCCACCATCATGGTGCTGCTGCGGGGCCTGCTCCACCTGCTGGGCCGCCCGGTTCCCACTGGTCCGCTCGAGCTCGCCGGAGCGGCCGCGGCCGCCGCTGGCCTCGAGCCGGACCAGCTGCTGCATGTCTTCCGCCACCGGGCGGAGCGTGGCTGGCGCTGTGCCCCCGCCGAGTTCGAGCGCTACATGGAGGCGGTGGCGCAGGCGGCGCGATACGTGGACCAACTTCAGCTCGGAGATCAGTGATGAAGCGCTCGTCGTTCTTGGCCTTGCCGCTCCTCGCCCTGACGCTGTTCTCGGCCGGCTGCGGGTACAATCAGATTCAGACGCTGGACGAGCGGGTCAATCAGGCGCAGGGGCAAATCCAGACCCAGCTCCAGCGCCGGGCGGACCTGATTCCCAATCTGGTGAACACGGTGAAGGGGGTCACCAAGCAGGAGGACACCGTGTTCATCTCGATCGCCAATGCGCGATCCCGCCTCGGGGGGGCGATCCAGGCCGGCAACGTGCCCGAGATGGCTGCCGCCAACGCCCAGCTCACCCAGGGCCTGGGCCGGCTGCTGGCGATCTCGGAGAATTACCCGACACTGCGTTCGCAGGAAAACTTCCGCCAGCTGCAGGACCAGCTGGAGGGCACCGAGAACCGGATCTCGGTGGCCCGACAGGATTACAACGCCGCGGTCGGCGAATACAACGCCTATATCCGGCGCTTTCCAAATAATCTGACGGCCAAGGTGTTTGGATTTGGTAAGCCGCGCGAGTACTTCGAGGCCGCCGCGGGCGCGACGGAAGCGCCGAAGGTGCAGTTCTAGGGCGGCGGGAAGGGCGGTAAGGACGGGAAGGACTAAGGACGGCAAGCATAAAGGAGAGGACGGCGGGTCGTTCCGAGACGACCTTCCGTCCTCTCACTCCTTACCGCCCTTACCGTCTTTCCCGTCCTTACCGTCTTTCCCCGCCTTTCCCGCCGCCCTCCCCTAGTCCGTCACCACGTGCTCCGGCAGCACGTACTTGAGCGGATCCACCGGCCGGCCGTTCACGTGCACCTCGTAGTGCAGGTGGGGACCAGTGGCCAGTCCGGTATTGCCCACCAGGGCGATGCGCTGACCGCGGGACACCCGCTGTCCGGTCTTGACCAGCAGCTTCGAGGCGTGGGCGAACTTGGTGACGATGCCGTAACCGTGATCGATGGTGACGGTGTTGCCGTAGCCCGACTCCCAGCCGGCATCGGTCACCACGCCAGCCGCCGGGGCCTCGATGGGGCTCCCCATCGGCGCGGTGACGTCGATGCCCTCGTGCGGACGCATGATGTGGAGGATCGGGTGTTCCCGCATCGAGGCGAAGGCGCTGGTGAGCCAACCCTGGGTCGGCATGATCGACGGCGTCGCGGCCAGGCGTTGCGCATGGCCGGCCAGGCTGTCGGTGGCCTCTTTGTAGGATGAGGCCAGGAGATTGGCCCGGCGGATCAATCCGTCCAGATCGACCCTGATCCCGTCGGAGGTCCGCGGCGCCACCGTCGGCCCGCCGATGCCGGCCGCCTGCACCTGCGGATCGATCGGCTCGAGGTTGGCGAGGACCCGGACACGCGCGTCCCGCTGGGAAATCCGGAGGAGGGTGTCGGAGAGGCCGGCGAGCCGGCCGTGTAATTCACCCAGCTCCCGGGCCAGGACGGCGTTCTCGTGCTGCAGCCGACTCGACCGGGTGAGATCGGCGCTGCGTGAGACGGTGACGTACCCGACCAACAGGACCGCCACCAGAGCCATGCCCGCGCCACCGGCCGCCATCTTGAGCACGCTGTAGGAGACCTCGAGAATCTTCGAGGGCTCCGACCCATGCGGCACCAGAACGACGGTCCAGCGGCGTTTGGCCATCCAGTGTCACCTCACGTGTAGACCCGGAAGCGTGTTCCACTATCCGCACGACTAATCTGTATCGAGCCACCGCACCGAGGAGTGACAGAAGTCACGCGGCTTCCCCGCAAGGTGGGCCGTCATCGGATCCATGTCAAGAGTGCGGGGAGCGGATAACTCTTTGACTGTCAAATAGTTTTGTCTCCCGAATCGGTAACTGCTACACGACGGCGGGCTTGGGAAACAGGTTCTCGGGCTTGACAGTGGCCCGGCCCGCCACGGGCGGCGAGGCGAGACTGTCCCAGGGCACGCGCGCGGCCTCCCCCTCGAGGCCCAACGAGTGCCACAGAAGCTGTGATTTCCCCGGGACAAAGGGGCTGCCGAGCACGGCCAGCCGATAGAGCACCCGTGCCAGGGCGCCCAGGCACGCATCCAGCTCGGCGTCCTCGCCCTGCTTGGCGAGACTCCATGGCGCGGTCTGCTGGATGAACAGGTTGGCGGTGGCCACCAGCTCCCAGGCGGCCTCCGCGCCGCCCCGAAGATCCAAGGCGTCCATGGCGCTGGCGTAGGCCCGCACGGTCTCCCGGCCGGCTTCGTCCAGCGACGAATCGGCCACACCCGCAGGCACCAGACCATTCCGATATTTCGCGAGCATGGCCAGGGAGCGGGAGGCGAGGTTGCCCAGGCCATCGGCGAGATCCGAGGTGTAGCGCTCGTCGAAACGCTCCCAGGTGAAGTTACCGTCGCTCTCGAACCCGACCTCCCGCAGCAGGAAATAGCGCAGCGCGTCGGGGCCGTGCCGGTCGATCGTCTCGTCCAGCGTCACCGCCGTCCCCTCGGACTTGGACATCTTGGTGCCTTCCCACTGGACGTAGCCGTGGGCCCACACCTGGCGGGGCAGCTCGATGCCCGCGCTCAGCAGCATCGCCGGCCAGATGATGCAGTGGAACCGGGTGATTCCCTTGCCGACCACGTGCAGGTCGGCGGGCCAGAGACGGCCGTAGCCCGGCTCGGGGTAGCCTGTCGCCGAGAGATAATTGATCAAGGCGTCGAACCAGACGTACACCGTTTGGTCCGGATCGCCGGGGAAGGGGATGCCCCAGGCCTGCCGGTTTCGCGACACTGAGATGTCCTGCAGCCCGTCCTCCAGCAGCCGCACCACTTCGTTCCGGCGGATGGCCGGCTCCACCCGGAACTCCCCCGAGCCGATGAGCGCCAGCAACTGGTCGCGGTAGCGGCTCAGCCGGAAGAAATGGTTCCGCTCCTTGGTGGGAATCAGCTCCCGGGTGGGATGCTCGATGCAGCGGCCGTTCACTATCTGCGACGGTTGCTTGAACTCCTCGCAGCCGATGCAGTAGAGCCCCTCGTATTCGCCCACGAAGAGATCGTCCGGATTGCGTTCCGCGATGCGCTCGAGCAGCGCGGCGACCGTGCGATGGTGCCGTGGCTCGGTGGTCCGGATCCAGTCGTCGTTGCTGCACTCCAGACGCTGCCAGAAGCCTTCGAACCGCTCCGCCATCCGGTCGACCCAGGCCTTGGGTGCGACGGCGTGCTCCTGGGCGGCCTGGAGCACCGCCTGGGAGTGCTCGTCCATGCCCATGAGGAAATGGACGTCGTCTCCCCGGAGCCGCCGGTAGCGCGCGATGCAGTCGGCGCCCACCTTCTCCAGAGCGTGACCCAGGTGGGGATCGCCATTGGAGTAGTCGATGGCGGTGGTGAGGTAAAACTTCGGCACTGGCGGACTCCTTTCCGGACCGACCCGGCCAGATGCAGCCAGGTCATGGCAGCCCGGAATCTAAGCGGGTCCGCCATCCCCCTGGCCGCCGCCATTGGATCCGCCGCCACCGGAGCCGCCTCCCCGGTGCCGCCGGCGCCGCCGCCGGCCGCCCCGCTCCGAAGCGGGCCGCTTGCCGCCCTCGGAACCGGCCGCGGGCCCCTCGCTCAGGGAGCTGAGGGCGTTGGCCTCGTCTTCCAGCACGGTGTCCACCATCGGCTCGGCAGTTACGGTGGACTGGCTCCGCGCCTCTGCCGTCATCAGCATGCCGCCGAGCAGCTCCACTTCCTCCCGCAGTTGAACCAGCGGGATGATGCGGGACCCGTGTTCCTCGCTCCGGAGAAAGACCCGCTCCCGAAAGATGTCGACCGCCACCACCTTCTCGACCCCTGCCGATGTGGTCACCGACTTCCCTTCCTTGGGGAACCGCCGGCGCGCGGTCACGTAGAACTCGTGCTCGTACTTGAGGCAGCAGAGCAGGCGGCCGCAGCCGCCGGAGATCTGGGAGGGGTTGAGCGAGAGATGCTGGTCTTTGGCCAGCCCGAGATTCACCGGCGAGAGCTCGCCCAGCCATGAGGAGCAGCAGTACTCCCGGCCACAGCGGCCCACGCCGGAGAGCCGGGCAGCTTCGTCGCGCACGCCGATCTGCCGGAGCTCGATCCGCGTGCGGAACAGCGAGGCGAGGTCCCGCACCAGCGCCCGGAAGTCGACCCGCTTCTCGGCCGTGAAGTAGATGGTGAGCTTGGCCCGGTCCCACTGCCATTCGGTGTCGCTCACCTTCATGACAAGGTCGTGGGTCCGGACCCGCTGAATCACCTTGCGCCTGACCTCCTCCTCCGAGCGGCGGATCTCGTCGTGGGTCCGGAGGTCCTCGGGGGTGGCGCGGCGGAGCACGGTCTTGGGCGGTGCGGCCTCTTCGGCTGCCTCGCCACCGACGGCGCAGCCGGAGCATCCGGAGCCGCACTTCTTGCTGGCCACATCCCCGACGGCGGTGACCCGGCCGAGGTCGCGGCCACGCTCGGCTTCCACCACGACGGGCTGCCCGACCCGGAGCGGCGTGGCCGCGTCGTCCCAGAGGAAGTATGCCTTCCGGGTTCCCTTGAACCGGACCTCGACGGTCTGGCCCACTCAGGCCTCGGTGTACGCGCCCATCGACGCGTACTTCTCGGCCCGGCGGCGAACCAGCTTCTCGGGCCGGATCTTCCGCAGTTCGGTGACATGCCGGATCAGCGCTTCCCTCAGCGCCTCGCCGGTGGCGTCGGGGTCGACGTGCGCCCCGCCGACCGGCTCCATCACGATCTCGTCGATGATCTTGAGCTGGAGCAGGTCGTTGGCCGTGAGCTTCAGCGCCTCCGCTGCCCGTTCCCGCTGGCTCGCGTCCTTCCACAGGATCGCGGCGCACCCTTCAGGCGAGATGACCGAGTAGACCGAGTTCTCCAGCATCAGGATCCGGTCGGCCACGCCGAGGGCCAGCGCGCCGCCCGAGCCCCCCTCGCCGATGACCACGGCGACGGTCGCGGTGGGGAGCGCCGACATCTCGAGGATGTTGCGCGCCAGCGCCTCGGACTGCCCCCGCTCCTCTGCGCCCAGCCCGGGGTAGGCACCCGGAGTGTCGATGAGGGTGATGACCGGGGCGTTGAACTTGGCCGCGAGCTTCATCATCCTCAGCGCCTTGCGATACCCCTCCGGGTGGGGCATGCCGAAGTTGCGCTTGAGGTTCTCCTTGGTGTCCCGGCCCTTCTGGTGTCCGATCACCATGACCGACACGCCGCCGAGCCGGGCCCAGCCGCCCACGATGGCGGGGTCGTCCATGTAGAGGCGGTCGCCGTGGAGCTCAATGAAGTCGGTGAAGATGGTGCTGAGATAATCGAGGGTGTAGGGGCGGCGGGGGTGGCGGGCGACCATGACCCGCTGGATAGGTGTCAGGTTGCGGTAGATCTCGGCCCGGAGCGATTCCAGCTTGGCCTGGAGACCCTGCAGCTCTCCCTCGATGTCGATCTGCCGCTCGGTCCCGATCCGCTTCAGGTCGTCGATCTGCCGCTCCAGCTCGAGCAAGGGCTTCTCGAACTCCAGCGTGTAGGCTGAGGCCATCGGGTTACCCCGCCCTGACGTAGTGAACGGAATCGGCGCCCAGGAGATCGCGCAGGGCCCTCAGGAGGTCTTCCTCCGCCGCGACGCGGACACGACGCGAGCGGAGCCGGACCGCCTCTCCGTTCCCGTCGCTCCACTCAATATAGAGCGGCGTCGGCCCCGGATGCGCCGAGCAGAGGGCGGCCGCGGCCTGGAGGGCCTCCGCCGGGGGTGCCGTGGCTGCCCTCCACCGGAGGCTCAACGCCACCGCTCCCGACGACTTGAGCTCCCCCAGGGGCCGGGCCGACTCGACCACGAAGGGGGCATGGTCCTCCCCCCGGTCCCGGTCGCTGTAGCCCCCGAGCAGGAGGAGTGCGGCGTCCGGCACGATGGTCTGGTTGAGCTTGGCCCAGGCGTCGGGGAACACGATGGCCTCGGCGGTGCCATGAAAATCCTCCAGCACCAGCCGGGCGTACTCCTTTCCGGTCTTCTTGGAGATCTGCCGCTTCACCCCGGTCACCACCGCGGCCACGCTGACCTGGTGCTCGCTCCACTCGCCAAGCGTGGCGGTGGTGCGAGTTCCGAACAGCTCGACCTCGTCCCTGAACCGCTCGAGCGGATGGCCCGAGATGAAGAAGCCGAGGACCTCCTTCTCCTTGACCAGCCGCTCGGCCTCGGTCCAGGCGGGAATGTCCGGGAGGCCGGCCCGCCGGGGGCGGGGAGCGGTGGCCTCGCCGAACAGCGACGCCTGCCCCGCCTCTTTCTCCTGCTGCAGTAGCTGGGCCTCGCCGAAGACGTGGTCGAGCGCCTCGCAGAGCTGCTTCCGGTGGCCGCCGAGCCCGTCGCAGGCGCCGGCCACGATCAGGGATTCGAGCACGCGCTTGTTGCAGAGCCGGAGGTCGATGCGCTCCACCAGGTCCGCCAGGGTGGTGAACGGCGCCTCCTGCCGTCCCGCGATGATACTCTCGATGGCGCCCCAGCCCACGTTCCGAATGGCGCCGAGGCCGAAGCGGATGCGCTGCTCGCCGACCACGGTGAATTTGAACCCCGACTCGTTGACGTCCGGGGGCAACACCTCGAGCCCGAGCTCGCGCGCTTCGTTGATGTACTGCACCACCTTGTCGGTGTTCCCGATTTCCGAGGACAGCAGCGCCGCCATGAACTCGGCCGGATAGTGGGCCTTGAGCCACGCCGTCTGATAGGAGAGGACCGAGTACGCCACCGAGTGGGACTTGTTGAACCCGTAGCGGCCAAAGGTCTCGATCTGGGCCGCCAGCTCGTCGACCAGGCGCTTCGGGTGACCCAGTGCCATCGCCCGCTCGCAGAACTTGCCGAGCTCCTTCTTGATGAGCTCGGCGTCCTTCTTTCCGACCGCCTTCCGCAGCACGTCGGCTTCGGCCAGAGTGAACCCGGCCAGCACGTTCGCGATCCGCATCACCTGTTCCTGGTAGGTGATGACGCCGTAGGTCGGCTCCAGGACCTCCCGCAGCGACGGGTGGGGATAAGTGACCTTCTCCAGTCCCAGTTTCCGGCGGATGAAGACGGTGTGCATCCCGGCGTCGAGCGGCCCCGGGCGGAGCAGCGCGTTGGACGCGACCAGGTCGTCGAACCGGTCGCACCGCATGGCCCGAAGCGTGTCGGTGGCGAGCGGCGACTCGAACTGGAAGACGCCGGCGGTCCGCCCCTGGCGGAGCAGCTCGTAGACCCTGGGGTCGTCGAAGGTGAGCGCGGTCATGTCCACGTCCACGCCGGTCCGCGCGGCGATCATCAGCACCGCGTCGTGGATCACGGTGAGCGTCTTGAGGCCGAGCATGTCCATCTTGAGCATGCCGACCTTCTCGAGCGCGCCCATCTCGTACTGGGTGATGATCGACTCTTCGCCATCCGCCGCCGCGCCCGACCCCCTGGTCGGCGCGGTGCACACCGGCACATACTCGGCCAGGGGGCCTGGGGCGATCACCACCCCAGCCGCGTGCACCGACATGTGGCGGGAGATCCCCTCGATCCGCGAGCTCAGGTCCACCAGCCGGCGATACGCCGGGGTTCCCTTGACCAGGTCCCGCAGCTCGTCGACCTTCTTTTCCGCCTCGGCGACGGTGAGGCTGTAGGCGGGGCCGGAGGGGATCAGCTTGGTGATCTTGTCGGCTTCGCCCGGCGGAATGCGCAGCACCCTCGCCACGTCCTTCACCGCCGCGCGGGCCTTCATGGTGCCGAAGGTGACGATCTGCCCCACGCTGGCCCGCCCGTAGCGCTCGCGGACGTACTCGATCACTTCCCCACGCCGCTCGAAGCAGAAGTCCACGTCGATGTCGGGCATCGACACCCGTTCGGGGTTGAGGAAGCGCTCGAAGAGGAGGTCGAACTTGAGAGGACAGACGTCGGTGATCCCCAGGGCATACGCCACGATGGAGCCGGCGGCCGATCCGCGCCCCGGACCCACCGGGATACCTCGCTCCCGCGCGGCGGCGATGAAGTCCTGGACGATGAGGAAGTAGCCGGCGTACCCGGCCGTGTTGATGACGCCGAGCTCGTACTCCAGCCGCTCGGCCACCGCGGGCGGCAGCGGGCGTCCGTACCGCCGCTCCGCGCCCCGCCGGGCCAGATCGTCGAGCAGCGCCTCGTCGGAGACGTATTCGGCGGGGCGGGGGAAGCTGGGGAGGAAGTACCGCTTCTCGAAATCGAACTCGCAGGCGTCCGCCACCGTCGCCGTATTGGCCAACACTTCCGGATGCGTCGGGAAAAGCGCCTGCATCTCCTTCTCGGACTTGACGTAGGATTCCTGGCCGCTGAAACGGAAGCGCTTGGGGTCGTCCAGGTCGCTGCCGGTGCCGATGGCGAGCAGCACGTCGTGCGCCTCGGCGTCCTCCCGCCGGAGGTAGTGCGCATCGTTGGTGGCCACCACACCGAGTCCCAGCTCCTGCCCCAGGCGCAGCATCCCCTCGGTGACGATCCGCTCCTCCGCGATGCCGTGGTGCTGGACCTCGAGCCAAAACCCGCCGGGGCCGAACACGCGGGCAAACCACTCGGCGCTCTTCCTGGCGTCCTCGAACTTGCCCTGCCGAAGGTGGTGGGCCACCTCCCCCGAGAGGCAGGCGGCGAGACAGACGATGCCTTCCGAGTGCCGCTCCAGCACCTCCTTGTCGATCCGGGGGCGCCGGTAAAACCCCTCGGTGTAGCCGATGGACGTCAGCCGGACCAGGTTGCGGTACCCGGCGCGGTTCTTGGCCAGGAGCACGAGGTGGCTGTACGCGGCGGGCGCCCAGCTGGGCTTTTCACGGGCGTGGCGCGGCCCATAGGCCAGATAGGCCTCGAAGCCGAGGATGGGGCGAAGCTGCTGCGACTTGGCCTGCTCGTAGAACGACCAGGCCGCGTGCATGTTGCCGTGATCGGTGACAGCCAGGCTGTCCATGCCCAGCTTCTTGACGTGCGCCACCAGCTCGGGGATCCGATTGGCCCCGTCGAGCAGGGAGTATTCGCTGTGGGTGTGGAGATGGACGAAGCCCATGCCTACCGACTGCGGTGCTCCAGCTCTCTCCAGACGGCGTCCAGCGGGACACCGCGAGCTCGTAGCAGCACCAAAAGATGATAGAGGAGGTCGGCCGCCTCGGACGCGAGACGCTCGTCATCCTCCGAATTCGCCGCGACCACTACCTCGACCGCTTCCTCGCCCACTTTCTGCGAGATCTTGGGCACCCCGCCGTCGAGCAGCGTGACGGTGTAAGAGCCCTGGGGCCGCTCCTCGGCCCGGCGCGCGATGCGGGCCGCCAGACGGCTCAGCAGGTGGCCGCCGGGGTCCTCGCCGGGGCCGGCCAGGCCCGCCGCATCGACGGCGGTCGAGAAGCAGGTGCGGGCCCCGGTGTGGCAGGCGGGGCCGGTCTGCTCCACCCGATAGAGCACGGTGTCGCCGTCGCAATCGATCCGGATCTCCCGGATCTGCTGGACGTGGCCCGAGCGCTCACCCTTCCGCCAGAGCGCCGCCCGGGACCGGCTGTAGTAGTGCGCCTGCCCGGTGCTGGCCGACAGTTCCAGCGCCTCGCGGTTGGCAAACCCCAGCATCAGGACGTCGCCGGAGCGGCTCTCCTGCGCCACCACGGGCACCAGGCCATCGGCCCCGAATCTGATCGCCGACAGCCACCGAGTCTCGGACACCGGAAAGAAGGTACCGGGAGCTTTCACGATTGTCAAAAGCCCTTGGCATTCCTTATCTTGCTGGCGTTCTCTCACCCTTCCGCGGGCTTGGAGCATATCACGTGAACCGGTCTCCCAGTTATCTCGGCCTGCTGTCCGGAGTTCTGATTTTCGCTGGATGTAGTGGCGGCTCTGAACCGAGTCAACCGGCCGGGGTGGAGTGCTCTCGGGTCGAGCCCACCTCGCTTGTGGCGGGGGCTCATACGGTCATCGAGGCCGACTCGACGGGCTGCACCCGGTTTCCGGCGGCCAGCTCGCAAGGGGCGGAGTACCTCTACGTGGCAGTCTCGACGACGGGCCGGGTGACCGACAACGGCGTCTCGACGGCTTACCATCTCCAGGGAAGCTCCCCGGCCGTGGCGTCCGTCATGCCGATGACGCGCGCCTTCTCGCGCGCCGCTCGCACGGTGAGTCCGGCCGCGGCTTTCCACGCCCGGCTCAGGGCTCGGGAGCGGGAGCTCTCCCTCTCACCTCGCACCGCGCTGTTCAACCAGAGCCGCAAGACCGCCGCCGCGATCACTCGCCCGCAAGTTGGCGACACGCGCACCTTCAACGTCTGCTCGACCGCCCAATGCGACAGCTTCGTCGTGAGCAGCGCCACGGCCAAGGTGGTGGGGCAGCGGGTGGCCATCTTCGTCGACGACACGGTCCCGTCCGGCGGCTACAGCCAGACCGATCTCACGACCGTGGGACAGCTCTTCGACTCTCATCTTTACCCCATCGACACCACGGCGTTCGGGCACGAGTCCGATATCGACAACAATGGCGTGGTGGTAGTGCTGCTGACGCCCCGAGTGAACCAGTTGAGCCCGAACTGCTCCTCCGAAGGGAGCGTCATCCTGGGCTATTTCTTCGGCCTCGACCTGCTGCCTTCCGAACCCAACACGAACAATGGCGAGGTCTTCTACGGCCTGGTGCCGGACCCGAATAATTCCTCGTGCGACATCTCCAAGGCCTTCGCGACCGACAATCTCGCGCCCGTCTTCATCCACGAGTTTCAGCACATGATCAGCTTCGGCCAGCACGTGGTGACCCGAGATGGCGGTGCGGAGGTCACCTGGCTGAACGAAGGCTTGTCGCACTTTGCCGAGGAGCTCGGCGGGCGCCAGGTCCCCGACGTGAACTGCCCCGACTTCGCATCCTGCGCGGATCAGTTCATCGGCAACGGAGACCTTCCGAATGCGTTCGGCTACCTCGGCGATCCGGAGAGCTTTTTCCTGATCGAGCCGGGAAACTCGCAAGGCTCGCTGGAGGAGCGGGGAGCCAACTGGCTCTTCGTCCGCTGGCTGGCCGATCACTTCGCCACCGATTCGATTCTCGGCACGGACTTTACCCGCAAGCTCGAGTCCACCACCCTGGTCGGCGGCGAGAACGTCGCCAGCCAGGCCGGCGTCGATTTCGGCACCCTGGTCACCGAGTGGCAGATGGCCAACTACCTCGATGACCTTCCCGGCTTCTCCGACCCTACGGGACGTCTCCGCTACAAGAGCTGGAACTTCCGGGCGCTCGCGGCGGCGAACTCGCTGACCTTTCCCCTGATCCCCGACAGCACGATGAACGGCAGCTTTTCGCGCTCCGGCACCCTCCGCGCCGGCTCCGGCGTCCACGTGCGCATCATCCAGCCTGCGTCGTCCGGCGGCGTCAATTTCGTCCTGTCGGCGCCCGACACCACGCAGACGGTGCCCGACTCGGTGGCCCCTCGCATCGGAATCGCCCGGATTCGGTGAAGCGGGTGATCTTCCTGGTGGTGGTCGCCGCGCTGTTCGCGGGTTACGGCACCGCGTATCTGGCCAGCGACGATGTCCGGTATCTGACCCGGGCTGGCATCGAGGAGACCCGGATCCTGGAGGCGCGCCAGCCGATCGCGTCCCTGGTGGCCGATCCGCACACCGACCCCGCGCTTCGCGGCGCGCTGGGACTGGTGCTGGAGTCCAGGGACTACGCGGCCCGGCTGGGCCTCAACGCCAAGGAGACCTACACCACCTACGCCGACGTGGGACGGGACACCCTCCTGCTGGTGCTGCAGGCAGCCCCCAAGGATTGCATCTGTCCCTACACCTGGCGCTATCCGATCGTCGGCCGGATTCCGTATAAGGGATTCTTCGATGCCCAGGCCGCGCACCGTTCCGCCGATCGGCTCGCCGCCTCGGGCTATGACGTCTACCTGCGCCCCTCTTCGGCATTCTCCACCCTGGGCTGGTTCAACGATCCGCTCCTCTCCACGGCCGTGGCCGGCTCCGACTCGGTCGAGCTGGCGGCCCTGGTGTTCCACGAGATCGCGCACAACACCTTGTACGTGAAGAGCGCCACCCCCTTCAACGAGAGCTACGCCCAGTTCGTGGGCTACCACTCGGCCCAGCGGTTCTTCGCCGAGCGCGGCGACAGCGTGAGGGCACGGCAGGCCGCCGAGCGGTGGAGCGACGAGATGGTGCTTGGGGAGTTCTACGCCGAGCTGGTGGGCCGACTGGAGACGCTTTACGGCGGGCACCCGGACTCCACCGCGCTCGAGGCAGGACGAGCCGCGGCGGGGGTCTGGGCCCGGGCCCAGCTGGAAGGTCCCGTAGCCAGCCGGCTCCGCACCCTCCACATCGGCCGGCTGGCCAACCGTCCGATCAACAACGCACGCCTGATCGGTGCCCGGATCTACCGCACCCGCCTCGACCTGTTCGACCGCTGGTACGACGAGCACGGTCGGGACATCCGGCGGAGCGTCGCGAGCCTGGGCCGGCTGATGGAGGGGGTTGAGGGAGATAGCGCCTACGCCCGCCTGGAGCAGGCCGTCTCGGATTCGATCAAGCAATGAGCTCCCGCCCCACACGGGGCAGAAGCTCATTGTGCGGCAAGGGCCGCGAGGGTCAGCGCTGCGTCGAGTCCGGTGTCGGGCTCGCGCCTGAGGTCGAGTCCGAGGATGTCCCCGGCCGCTTGAGAGGCGACGTGCCGTCACCGATCTTGGTCGAATCGGTCGAGTCGCCCGGAATCGGCTGGATTGCGGAGGTATCGGTCGTGACCGACGTGTCGCTCATCCCGCCTGCCTGCCCGGGGCGTGCCGTGGTGTCCACTTGTTCCACGCCGGTGCGGAGCGTGGTATCCGTGGTGTCGCGGGCCCCAATTCCGGTGTAGGCGGAAGTGTCCGGCGAGGCCTCGCCGGCACGGCTGGTGTCCTGCGCGGCTGCCCGGTGGCTCGCGCTGGCAAGCGCCAGCAGCACGAACGCGCCGACGGCCGCATTTCGGGGTTTCCTCAGCATGCTTCCTCCTCGCTATGAGCTTCGGATGGGCGTCGCTGCAGGCGGACCCTTCCGCTGGGTATCAGAGACGACTGGCGACGCTACCGACTCCCGCGCCGAGCCGTCGGTGAGACAGGTCACTCGGTCCACTCGCGCGACTGGCCGCGGCGTGTAGCTTTCTCAGCGGTCGGAGTTCCTGTCCCTCATGCTCGAGGCCGCGCCGATGGACACCGCCTTCGTCACCCGCGAGCAGGACCGCCTGCTCCGGGAGCTGGTCGACTTCCTCTCCATACCCAGCGTGAGTGCTCTCCCCGCCCACGCCTCCGACTGCCGGCGGGCGGCCGAATGGCTGCGCGAGGAGCTGCGCCGGCTGGGCTGTCCCATCGTCGAGGTCATCGAGGGAAGCGGACACCCCGTGGTCTGGGCGGAGAGTCCCCCTGTGCCCGGGCGTCCGACCCTGCTGATCTACGGGCACTACGATGTCCAGCCGCCGGACCCGCTCGACGAGTGGATCTCTCCCCCGTTCGAGCCCACCATTCGCGACGGCCGGATCTATGGTCGTGGCGCCGACGACGACAAGGGGCAGGTCTTCTGCCTGCTCAAGGCGTACGAGTCGGTGCTCGATGAAAACGGACAGCCGCCGCTCAATGTCCATTTCATCTTCGAAGGCGAGGAGGAATCCGGCGGTCACGTCGTCGTCGACCTGCTCAATGCCGAGCCGGCCCGTACCGAGGCCGACGCCGCCCTGGTCTGCGACATGTCGTACTACGCCCCCGGCCGGCCGGCCGTCTACACCGCGCTCCGCGGCTTGTGCTACGCCGAGATCTCGGTTCGCACGCTCGGGCGGGATCTGCACTCCGGCACCTACGGCGGGGTGGCGCCGAACGCCATCGAGACGCTGGTCCGGATCCTGGCGGAGCTCAAGGCCGCCGACGGCGAGATCCAGATCCCCAAGCTCTACAAGTCGGTCGAGCCGCCGGCCAAGTCAGAGCTCAAATCCTGGAAGAAACTGCCCTTCGACAAGGAGGCGTTTCTGCGGGACGAGGTCAGCGGTCGAGCGCTGACCGGTTTGAAGACGCACTCGATCTTCGAGCGGGTCTGGGCGCTGCCGACGTTCGAGATCCACGGCATCCGAGGCGGATTCGTCGGTGAGGGTGCCAAGACGGTGATCCCGGCCCAAGCCACGGCCAAGGTGAGTCTCCGGCTGGTGCCGGATCAGCGACACGAGAAGGTGGGCCATCAGCTGGAACGCGCGGTGGCGGCCCTGGCTCCCCGATGGGCCGACGTGAAGGTCACCTTGCTGCACGGGGGCGACCCGGTGCAGGTCGACGTCGACCACCCGGCGTTCGACCTGCTGGACCAGGCGTTCGAAGCCGTCACCGGCCAGCGCGCGGTGCGGATCCGTGCTGGGGGATCGATCCCCATCATCCCCGAGCTCGGCCGCACCGGTGCCCCGGTCCTGCTGACCGGCATCGGACTCCCGGACGATGGGCTGCACTCGCCCAACGAGAAGCTGGACCTGCAGCAGCTGTGGAGCGGGATCGAGATCTTCGGGCGGTTCTTCGAGCTGTTTGCGGAGCAGGGCGGCGCTGCTGCGCAGCCGCGGGCGAGTGAGGAGGAGGCGGTCGAGGCGGTGGGAGCGGACTGAGGCGGTGGGAGCGGGCTAGAGATCGTCCTCCGGGGAGACCCGCTTGACCGGGCCCGAATACCGGGCCTCGGTCCGGGCATGCAGCTCATCCACCCCGATCAGGGCCCGTACGGACGCGATGATGCCCGCGACCACGTCATCGGCCCAGTAGGGATCGGGCCGCTCGCCCGCCGGCAGCTTGGAGGCACAGCTCTCCAGGTAGCGGATGGCGGTGGTGATCCACTCGCTTTGGGCCGTGTCGACGGTGGACCACGACCCGGTGGACCGGAGCTCGAGCTCCTCCAGTGCCTTGAGGTGCGGCTCCAGCCCGCCGGTGACCTGGGACGAGCGGAGCCGGTCGGCCACCAGGGTGAGCACGGTTCGCCGCTCGGTCTCCTGCGGCTCAGGCAACGGGGCGAGATAATGGCGCTGGTCGGCCACCATCTCCGCCAGCCGGATGCAGACCGCGCGGATGGCCGGCATGAGCGCGCCCGGAGCTTCCCTGGACCAGCTGCCCGCCGCCCTCAGGATCTCGCCGATGCGCTGGTCCGCCTGCGCTTCGGGCGACGGATGTCGGGGCGATTCTACCATGCTAGACAGGAAAACTGGATTGCTCGGCAAAAACAAGAGTGGGCCGGGGAGAGCGGCACCGCGCTACCGCGGACCCCGGCGCATGCGGGCGGGGTCCGGTCTCCCGTAGCGCTCCTCCTGCCACGGATCGCCCCGCATGTGATACCCGTTCTCCTCCCAGAAGCCGGGGACGTCCTCCTCCAGGCACTCGATCCCGCGAACCCACTTGGCGCTCTTCCAGAAGTAGAGATGGGGTACCAGAAGCCGCACCGGACCCCCGTGCTCCGGGTTCAACGGCTCGCCGTCATGGGAGAGCGCCAGCAGGTTCTCGGGGCGGTCCAGGTCGCTCAGGGGCAGGTTGGTGGTAAATTTCTGCTCTGCGTGCACCAGGGCATACCGGGCCTGGGGCTTGACCCCGGCTCGCTGCAGGAGGAGCTGCACCGGCACGCCCTCGAAGACGTTGTCGTAGCGGCTCCAGCGAGTGACGCAATGGATGTCGCACGCCGTCTGCCGCCGGGGCAGCGCCTGGAGCTCGTCCCAGGTGATCGCAAACGGCCGCTCGACGGCGCCACTCAGCGTGAAGCGCCAGTGCGCCAGGTCCACCTTCGGCACGATGCCGGCGTGGAGCACGGGCCATTTCCGAGTGATGATCTGACCCGGCGGCAGGCGCGTTCGGTCCGGCGCACGGGTGTCGATGAGATCGGTCATGGGTGGCTCGGGCTGAGCACCCGCGCCCCGGGAACGGGCTGCAGCTCGAATATCGCCGCAAACGCTTTCACGACCGCCTGGCGCGCCTCCCCATCCAGCGCCTGATCGGTCCGCCCGAGCTCCTGCGCTACGCTGGTCATGACCACGTCGCGGATGCCACACGGCACGATCATCTCGAACGGCTCGAGCCGGGTGGTGACGTTGAGCGCGAAGCCGTGCAGCGTAACCCACTGCTTCACGTGCACTCCGATGCTCACGATCTTGCGGCCCCGGGTCCACACGCCGGTGAGTCCCGGGTTGCGCCCGGCGGGCACGCCGAGCTGGTCGAGGGCCGTGATCAGGACGTCCTCCAGCCGCCGGAGATACCAGTGCAGGTCCTCCCGGTGGCGTGTGAGGTCGAGGATCGGGTACCCCACCAGCTGCCCCGGCCCGTGGAAGGTCACGTCTCCCCCACGCTCCACCTCCGCCACCGCGATGCCCCTGCGCTCCAGCTCCTCTACCGGCAGCGGAAGACTCGCCGGGCGGGTCGATCGGCCCAGCGTCACCACGGGCTCGTGCTCGACCAGCAGCAGAACGTCCTGCGCCAGCTCTCCCGCCAGCCGTTGCCGGCGGAGCTCGCGCTGCAGCTCCAGAACCTCGGCGTAAGGCCGCCGGCCCAGCTCATGAACCACGAGTGGCCCCATCAGGAGTTTCCACTCCCCGCCGTCGGAGTCATCCGCAGCAACAGCACCGCTCCTGCCAGCGCGCCGGCGCCGACACCGAGCAGGGCGCGTTGTCCCAGAAAGTAGTGGAGGGGTGCCGCCAGCACCGACGTGACGAAGGTGGCGAACGCGCATACCAGCGCGAGTCCGCCCCGGCGGTAATAGGAGTCGATCGGGGTCAAGCACGCCCAGGCGGTTGCGGCGCTGGCGAGGAGCGCCAGCAGAGTGCCCCCGAGCAGCAGGAGCAGCGGAGGACCTCCTGTAACCGGCTCCCCGGTGACCGGCCCTCCAGTGGGACCCGCCGCCACGAGGGCCCCTACGCCCCAGAGCACGAACATCACCAGGCCCGTGCCCAGCAGGACGGCCACGGCCATGCCCCGGAATGCCACCAGCACCAGGTCGCGAGACCCGCTCACCGGCTCGCCGGCGAAGTTGGTCACCACGTTCAGATGTGCACTACCCGGCCCATCGAGTCGAGCGCCGCCTCCGCGATGGCTTCGGAGAGCGTCGGGTGGGCGTGGATCGCCAAGTCGACCTCTTCCACCGTATACTCGTTCTCCCGCGCCACCGTGAGCTCGTGGATCAGCTCCGAGGCGTGGCTCCCCACGATGTGCGCTCCGAGAATCTCGCCGTACTTCTTGTCCCGGATGATCTTCACGAACCCTTCGGTCTCGCCGGCGGCGCGCGCGCGCCCGTTGGCGCTGAAGGGGAAGCGCCCCACCTGGTACTCCAGCTTCCGCTCCTTGGCCTGGTCCTCGGTGAGCCCGATGCTCGCCACCTCGGGATGGCAGTAGGTGACGCTGGGAACGTTGTCGTAGCGGATCGGGTGCGGATGCTGCCCGGCAATCCGCTCCGCCACGATCACCCCCTCACGGCTCCCCTTGTGCGCCAGCATCGGCGGGCCGGCGACGTCCCCGATGCAGTAGATCCCGGGCGCCGTGGTCTCCAGCGTCTCGCGGTTGACCTTGACGAAGCCGGCCTCGGTCAGCTGCACGCCGGCCTCCTTGAAGCCCATCCCCTCGGTGTTCACCGCACGCCCGGCCGCCATCAGGACCTTCTCGACCTCGACGCTCTCGGTCTTGCCTCCGGTCTCGACCTGGAGCACGGCCTTGTCCTTGGCCACCGTGGCCTTGGTGACCTTGGCTCCGGCGTACACGGTGATGCCCCGCTTCCGAAAGCTCTTGGCAAGCGCATCCGACGACTCGGCATCTTCCAGGGGCAGCATCCGGGGAAGTGCCTCGATCAGGGTCACCTTGGTGCCGAAGGCGTGGAAGATGTCGGCGAACTCGGTGCCGACCGCGCCGGCGCCGACCACCGCCAGGCTCGCCGGGGCCTTTTCCAGGAAGAGCGCCTCGTCGGAGCTGATGACGGTCGTCTTGTCCAGCTCGAGGCCAATCTGAGGAATCCCCTTGACCCGCGACCCGGTGGCGATGATGACCGCTTTCCGCGCCTGATATTCCTCCGAGCCCACCCGGACGGTGCGGTCCTTTCCCAGAGTGCCGCTGCCCCTCACGACGGTGATCTTGTGCTTCTTCATCAGGAACTCGACGCCCTTGGAGTTCTGGTCGGAGACCTTGCGGGAGCGCCGCATCGCCACGGCGTAGTCGGCCTTGACTCCGCTCACCTCGACCCCCAGCTCCTTGGCATCGTGCGCTACCAGGTTGGCCACGTAGGCGCTCTGCAGCAGCGCCTTGGTCGGAATGCAGCCGATGTTGACGCAGACACCGCCGAGCTTGTCCCGCTCGACCACCGCGGTGGCCAGGCCGAGCTGCGCCGCGCGGATGGCACACACATAGCCCGCGGGCCCGCCGCCGATGATGATCACGTCGAACTGGGTCGCCACGCTCTCTTACCTCTGATTGGGGGTCGGCTCACCACACCAACGCCAGGGGATTCTCCAGCATCGTCTTCAAGGTCTTGAGGAACTGGGCGCCGGTCGCGCCGTCGATGACCCGGTGGTCGCACGACATGGTGAGCCGCATCCGTCGCCGGATCGCCATCTGACCTTCGTGCGCCACCGGCTTCTCCACGATCCGGCCGATCGCCACGATGCCCGCCTCGGGCGGGTTGATGACCGCGGTGAACTCGTCGATATCGAGCATACCGAGGTTGGAAACGGAGAATGTTCCACCGGTGTACTCCTCCGGCGTGAGCCGCCGCTCCCGCGCCCGGGCGGCCAGATCCTGGGACTCCGCCGCGATCTCCCGCAGCGACTTGAGGTCGGTGTGGCGGATGACCGGTGTGATCAGGCCCTCCTCGATGGCCACCGCCATGCTCACGTGCACCTCGTTCCAGTAGCGAATCCGGTCGTCCTGCCACCAGGCGTTGCAGGCCGGGTGCTGCCGCAGCGCGGTGGCCACTGCCTTGAGGATGATGTCGTTGAACGACACCTTGGGCCCTTCCCCCAGTGCCTTGAGCGCCTCGCGCGCATCCCAGGCACGCTCCATGTCCACCTCGGTCGTGAGGTAGAAGGTAGGGATCGGACCGATCGACTGGACCAGCCGTTTGGCGATCGTCTTCCGGATCTGGCTCAGCGGGACGTCGGTGTACGGTGGCCCGCCCGGCGCAGGCATCACCGGGCGTGGCGAAGGCGCGGCGGCTCGAGCAGCCGGAGCGGGCGCTGGCGCAACCGCCGCGCGCTGCGCAGAGGCACCCTCCAGGTCACGGACTACGACCCGTCCCTCCGGCCCCGATCCCCGAATGGCGCCGAGCTCGATGCCCCGCTCCGCGGCAAGCCTCCGTGCGAGGGGCGACGCCTTGACCCTTCCAGTGACCTCGCGAGCGGGTGCGGCCGCGGCCGCCTGCGCCGGCGGCGCCGGCGGCGTCGAGACCGGTCGGTTTCTGTCCGGCGTCGGCTGGGTGGCCTGGGCCTCCTCCTCTTTCGGAGGCGCGGCTCCGTTCTCGACCGCTTCGCCCGCCTCCCCGATCAGCGCCACGAGCTGGGAGACCGGCACCGTGGCTCCGGCTGCCACCACCTGCTTGAGCAGGGTGCCGCCGGCCCGGGCCACCAGCTCCATCACCGCCTTGTCGGTCTCCACCTCGGCCAGTACGTCGCCGACGGCCACCGGCTCGCCTTCGCCCTTCTTCCACTCGACGAGGCGCCCTTCCTCCATGGTGGGGGAGAGCGCCTCCATGACGACCTTGGTAGCCATGCGTCAGTCGCGATAGAGCACCGAGTCGACCGCGGCGATCACCCGGGCGGGATCGACCTTGGCGGCCTTCTCGAGCTGCTTGTTGTAGGGCATCGGGACGTCGGCGCCGGTGACCCGGAGGACCGGAGCGTCCAGTTCGTCGAACGCCTCCCGCTGGATGGTGTCGGCCACCTGGGCGCCGACGCCGGCGAAAGGCCATCCCTCCTCCGCCACCACGCAGCGATGGGTCCGGACCACCGAGCCGAGGACGGCCTCCTGGTCGAGGGGGCGGATGGTGCGGAGGTCGATCACCTCGGCGTCCACGCCGTCGGCGGCGAGCTGCTCGGCCGCCTTGAGGGCCACGGCCACCGTCTTCGAGTGGCAGACGATCGTCACGTCCTTACCGGGCCGCTTCACGTCGGCCTTCCCCAGCGGAATGACGTGCTCGCCCTCGGGCACCTCACCCTTCAGGTTGTAGAGCATCTCGCCCTCGATGAAGACGACCGGATCGTCGTCCCGGATGGCGCTTTTGAGCAGTCCTTTGGCATCGGCCGGCGTGGCGGGCATGACCACCTTGAGGCCGGGGATGTGGGCGTACCAGCTCTCGAACGCCTGCGAGTGCTGCGCGCCGAGCTGGAGGGCCGATCCGCCGGGTCCACGGAACACCGCCGGCACACCGATCTGGCCGCCCGACATGTAGCGCATCTTGGCCGCCGAATTGACCAGCTGGTCGATGGCCAGCAGCGCGAAGTTCCAGGTCATGAACTCGATCACCGGCCGGAGGCCCACCATCGCGGCCCCCACACCAACGCCGGCGAAGCCCAGCTCGGTGATCGGCGTGTCCACCACCCGCATGGGCCCGAACTCGTCCAGCAGGCCGCGGCTCACCTTGTAGGCACCCTGGTAGACGCCCACCTCTTCACCCATCAGGAAGACGTCGGGGTCCCGCTGCATCTCCTCGCGGAGCGCCTGGTTGAGGGCGTCGCGGTAGGTGAGTGTGGGCATCAGGCGGGTCGGGAAGGCCCGGCCGGATCGGCGGGAGAGGAGCCGGCGTACACGTGGGTGTAGAGCTCTTCCGGTGCCGGGTCGGGTGCCTGCTCGGCGAACTGGTAGGCGTCCTCCACCTCGTCTACGACCTCCTTGTTGAGCGCCTTGAGCCCGGGCTCGTCCAACAGGCCCTCCGCGATGAGGCGCTGGGACCA
Organism: Gemmatimonadales bacterium; assembly: GCA_036265815.1. Taxonomy (NCBI): domain Bacteria; kingdom Pseudomonadati; phylum Gemmatimonadota; class Gemmatimonadia; order Gemmatimonadales; species Gemmatimonadales bacterium. Next base: position 107,243 of record DATAOI010000102.1, on the reverse strand, counting down.
GACGGCGATCGGGTCGCGCTTCCGCTGGTCTTCGACCTCCTCCCGCGTGCGATAGTGGCCGTGGATCGGATCGGACATCGAGTGGCCCATGAACCGGTAGGTCCGGACCTCCAGCAGGGTAGGGTGCTTGTCGTTCCGGGCGCGCTGGACCGCGCGATCCATGGCAGCGTGCATCACCAGCACGTCCTGTCCGTCCACCACCTCGTTGGCCATGTCGTAGGAGCAGGCCCGCTCGGAGATGTCGTAGATGGCGCTGGCCCGCTCCAGCGCGGTGCCCATCCCGTAGCGATTGTTCTCGCAGATGTAGACGGCGGGCAGCTTCCACAGCGCGGCCATGTTGAGCGCCTCGTGAAAGGCGCCGTTATTGACCGCAGCCTCGCCGAAGTAGCAGACGGCGACCTGGTTGGTGTTGCGGTACTTAGCGGCGAAGGCCATGCCGGTGCTGAGCGGGATGTGACCGCCTACGATCGCGTGGCCGCCCAGAAAACCGAGCGAGGCATCGAACAGGTGCATCGAGCCGCCCTTGCCCGCCGAGCAGCCCGCCGCCTTGCCGAAGAGCTCGGCCATGACCGCCCGCGTCGGGATGCCGCGGGCCAGGGCGTGTCCGTGCTCCCGGTAGGAGCAGGTGATGTAGTCGTCCGGCCCCAGCGTGGCCAGGCTCCCGACGGCCACCGCCTCCTGCCCGATGTACAGATGGCAGAAGCCGCCGATCTTGCCCAGGCTATAAGCCTCACCGGCCTTCTCCTCGAAGCGGCGGATCAGGATCATCTGCCTGAGCCAGCCGCGATACTCGTCGGCGCGGGCCGGATCGATGCCTCGGCGTTTGGCTCGGGTGCGCGCCACGGTGGATTCCGCCATCAGTCGACTCGCCGGGAGACGGCGGCCTTGGCCTGGTCCCATGCGTGATACGACGACCGGGTGAGCGGGCTCGCCTCCACGTGGGAGAACCCCATCCGGCGGCCGAGCTCACGCAACTCGGCAAACTCGTCGGGGGTGTAGTAGCGGGCCACCGGGAGGTGTCCGTCCGACGGGCGGAGATACTGCCCCAGGGTCAGGATGTTGACGTCGCTCCGTCTCAAGTCGCGCATCGCCACCAGGATCTCGTCCCACTCCTCGCCCATGCCCAGGATCATGCCCGACTTGGTGAGCCCGTCCGGGTCCATCGCCCTGGCGTTGGCCAGGAGCCGGAGGGCACGATCGTAGCGCCCGCCTGGACGCGCCAGCCGGTAGAGTCGCTCGGCCGTCTCGAGGTTGTGGTTGAGGATGTCGGGCCGGGCGTCCATGACCAGCCGGAGCGCGCGCTCGGAGCCCTTGAAGTCGGGAATGAGGACCTCGACCGAGGTGTCCGGGAGGCGTTGGCGGATGGCCGTGATGCACCCGGCGAAGGCCTCGGCCCCACCGTTGGGCAGATCGTCCCGGTCCACCGAGGTGATCACGACGTGCTCGAGCCCCATCCGCTCGACTGCCTCGGCCAGGCGCACCGGCTCCAACGGGTCGTAGGCCAACGGGGTGCCGTGGGCCACCGCACAGTAGGCGCAGTTGCGGGTGCACACGTCGCCCAGGATCATGAAGGTGGCGGCCTTGTGCTCCCAGCACTCCCCGATGTTGGGGCAGCGCGCCTCCTCGCAGACCGTGTGCAGCCCCAGCTCGCGCATGGTGCTCTTGATATGCGCGTAGCTGGGCCCGCCGGGAGCCCGCACCTTGAGCCAGGCAGGCTTCCGCGCCGGTACGCCGTGCGCCCGCGGGTCAGCGGCGGGCGAGCGCGTCAGTTGTACGAGTGGGACCGCCACCGCGATGCTCCCGAGGCATATGATTCGAGTTCATGCATCGGGAAAGCTAGTCGCCTCCGGAAGGCGAAGCCACCGCCGCTCAGGACTTCCCGCAAGCGTCGAGGATGGCTTTCGCGCTCTCCTTCACGCCGGCGGACGCCCGCTGCTCCTCCTCGGTGGGGCCGCGCTGGGTCTCGAACTCCGCGAAGCTCCGGCCGACGATGCTGAGCGAGGTCTTGCCATCCGCAGTAGGTGCGGCCTGGACCTCCAGCCGGTCGATGTTCCGGCGATACTGCGGGTCGGCCCGGTGGACGCTGTTGTCGATCTTGCGCGCGGTGACCCGGAAGTTGTCCTGGTCGAACGAGGTCTGCTGGTAGTGGATGGGGCGGAGTTGGTCGCGCACGCAGGCGATGGCGTCGGCCGGGCTTGCCGATGGCGACGCCGTCATCGTGGTGGCAAATGCGGCGCCGCAGGCGCTCAGCAGGAAGAGCATACCGAGGATCGGGTGCGAGCGCATCGTGGCGGGTCTCCGCAGGGGTGAGGGTTGAAGGCAATCTAACAGCGCCGATGAACGGGCGCGGCGGATGACAGGGCTGTGGGGGAGAAAAGAGAGCGGCCGTCCCTCGCGGAACGGCCGCTCCAGTGCAACGACGGTTGAATTTAGAAGAACAGCATCATGCCGAGCGAGCCCTGATCCCCCTTGGAGGTCTTCACGCCATCGCCGTAGCCGTCGATGTGGCCGTACTCGGCGACCCACCGCAGCGACTTGCTCCAGTGGTAGGTGATCTGGCCGACGATGGCCCGACGCTTCAGGATCTCCGAGTCGGTGCCGTCAGCAGCCTTGTCGGCGTCGGTCCGCTTCAGGTGGTTCTCGCCGAAACTGCCGCCGATCCCGACCTTGCTGTTGGGCGAGTTATAGACGATCTGGCCGATGTAACCGAACGAATTCCGGCCGTCGCCCGCAACGTCCACCCCGTCGCTATTGGCGCGAGAGGTGCCGGCGAACGCGTCACCCATGAAGAGCGAGCCCATGCCCTTGGCGAAGAAGCCGGAGCCGGTGATCGCGAAGCCGGAGACGTCGATCGTGAGGCCGGCGCCGCCACCCGCAGAGCTGAGGCTCTCGGTGGGACCAGTGGCACCCGACTTGGCCGTTTGCGCGGCTCCATTCAGGAAGAACTTGACGTTGCTGTTCTCGCCGAACTTGGAGTTGTAGGTGAACTCCGCCTCGACCCGGGGCAGCTCGATGGTCTCATACGGGGCGGAGGCGATGCCCTCGAAGAGGCCGATGCTGATCGAGGTCGGCCGACCGCTGGGTGAGCTGTAGGTCAACTGGGGACGGAAGTCGGTGTACAGGTATCCGTAGCCGATCCGGCCCAGGGCGGTGCCGCGGCCACCACCGCTCACGCCCACGCCGAGCAGCGTCATGTCGGTGAGGATGTTGCCGCGCTGGTACAGGCCCAGCTCCTTACCGATGAGCAGCGAGCCCCAGGTGCCGCCGGCGGTCAGGTACACCTGGCGCATGTCGATCTGCGCGCCAGCCGCCTGATTGCCGAAGAAGCTGGCGTAATGGCCACCGGTCTCTATCTGCGGCGCGAAGCCGAAGTGCACGCCGAGATCGAGGTTCTCCTCCTTGCCCTTCGCGTCGAGCACCGCGAAGGCGGGGAGCAGGCCGGTGCCGAAGCTGAAGTCCTTTCCGGTCGTGGTCCCAGCCGCATTCTTGCTGGTCTGGTAAATCATGAACGCGTTCACGTTGCCGGCGAAGGTGAAGCTCCAGCCGTTGCTCATTTGCATCGTGAGCTGGGCTTCGGCGGCATTCGCCGCCCCCAACGCCAGGCCCAAGCACAACAGTGCGACTCGCTTCATAGGTGCTTCTCCCTCAGAGTAAGGATGACCGCCAACGACAGCCAAACTTCGGGACAAATACCTGCACCAGCATTCGGACCGCGCGTTCAGGGCGCGGAATCAGTCGTCTGACGAGTGAGCGATGCGTTCACCTCCCAGAATGCGTACCACAGGGGGAGCACCCGATGGTTCTCCCACCAGTAGTAGTCGTTGAGCCGGCTCCGGTAGACATTGGCGCCGAACGGCAAACGGAAGCGGCCTTGGCGCCGCAGGTCCCGGATGGTTCGGTCGAGCCCCGCGGAATCCGCGGACACTGCCGCCGCCTGACCCAAGGCGGAGCCGGCGAGGAACCCCTCCGTGTAGGCGACCTGGGCCGCCGGTGCCAGCCGCCGCCAATCCTCTCCGTTCCTGGCGATCCAGTGGCCATCCGGCTCCGGCCGGGGCCACGCGTGTCCCGCGACGAACCCGCCGGCCGCCAGAGCCACCCACAACCAGCGTGTCACCATGCCATCCACACGAATCGGCCGGCAGGGCCCGACAAGAGCCCTACCGGCCGGAATCGCTGCCTACTTCTTCATCGCTTTGGCCGGGAGGCCGAAGACCATCAGAGCGTCACCCAGCGGATAGCTGATCTGGAAGTTGCCGCCGCAGGCCACCGCGATGAACTGCTCGCCCGCCTGCGTGAAGCTCATGGGGGCGGAGTTGCAGCCTGCGCCGGCATTGAACTGCCACAGCATCTTGCCGGTCTTGGAATCGTAGGCGTTGAAGTTCCCGTTGCCTTCACCGGTGAAGGTGAGTCCGCCGGCCGTGGCCAGCGAGCCGCCCATCATCGGCTGGGGGACTTTGTTCTGCCAGACGACCTTGCCGGTCTTGAGGTCCACGGCCGAGAAGAGCCCGTACTGCTCCTCGCCCGGGATGGCAACGAAGGCGGAGCCGAGCCAGAGGCGGCCCTTTTCCCACGGAGCGGTGTGCACGATGTAGTTCATCGGCTGGTGCAGCGCGGCCACATACGCATAGCCCAGGGTCGGATTGATCGAGACCGGTGACCACTCCGAGCCGCCATTGGCGCCCGGCAGCATCCGGGCGCCCTTCTCCGTCGGCAGGGCGAACATGTTCTCCTGCGGGACGAAGTTCTGGCTCTTGCGGATGAGCTTGCCGCTGGACGCATCGAGGACGTACACCCAGCCGGTCTTGCCCGCATGGATCACGGCCTTGGTGCCACCGATGGTGACCACGGCCGGTGGCGACGTGGCGTCGAGGTCCCAGACGTCGTGCGGGACCGTCTGGTAGTACCACTTGGTCTTCCCGGACGTTGCATCGATGGCGACGATGCAGTCGGTGTAGAGATTGTCACCCGGCCGCACGCTGCCATCCAGATCGGGCGACGGGTTGCCGACCGACAGGAAGATCGTATTCAGGTCCTTGTCGTACGCCGGCGTGGTCCAGACGCCGCCGCCGCCGGTCTTCCAGGCGTCGGCGAACTTGGAGCTATCGCCCTTCTCCTTCGCGACGTCGCGGTGGAGATCGGCATCCTCGGCCTTCGGGGCCCACGTGCCGAACCAGCCATTGGGGGCCTTGTCGTCGAACGTCGGATCGCCATTGGGGGCCGGGATCGAGTACCAGCGCCACACCTGCTCGCCGGACATGGCGTTGTAGGCCGTGACGTAGCCGCGGATGCCGTATTCGCCGCCGGAGACGCCGACGATGACATTGTCCCCGATGATGAGGGGGGCGTGGGTGATGCTGTATCCAAAGGCGGGATCGCCGACTTCCTTGTCCCACAGCACCTTGCCGTCCTTCGCGTCGAGCGCTACCAGGTGGCCGTCGAGGGTGCCCATGTAGAGGTGCGCCCCGCCGTGCATGCCGAACCCACGATTATTGGGGCCGCAACAGAAGATCGTGGTGCCCAGCTTGTGCTCGTAGCGCCAGACTTCCTTCTTGGTGGTCAGATCGTAGGCGATCGCCGTGTTGTACGGAGTGGTCACGTACATCATGCCCTTGCTGACGATCGGGGTATTCTCGAACGATCCCAGCTTCGTCACTCCGGTCTGGAAGATCATTCGGGGAACCAGCTTGGACACGTTGCTGGTGTTGATCGTCTTCAGGGTCGAGTATCGCTGGTTCCAGTCGTTGCCGCCGTAGGTGGTCCAGTCTCCGCTGCCCTGGGCGGCGGCGGGACCGGCGAGGGCGAGGAGCACCGGGGCCACCAACCAACGCGAGCCGATTGTCATGAACACTCTCCTCGAGCGAGTACGAGTGGGCGGAGCGCGAAGCGATCCGCAGCGGCCCGGTAGAGATACCGAGGGGCCTGCCCGGTCGCCCGAACCCTGGCTGGTGCCGGACTTCGGGCCATGCATAACTTTGCGGTGTGTCCGCCGATCCGAGCTATCCCGCGCGCCTGCCCGCATCGGGCCCGCGCACCTGGGTACAGCAGCGATGTGATCGTTGCGGCCGGCAAGCCGCGGAGGCAACGCCCAGGGGGCGTGTCGGTTCGGCAGCGCTAAGTGATGGACGGGTTACAATCTGCGAGGTCCGATCCTGCCGTCAAGACCCCAAGTTCGCTACAGTGGCCCATTTCCACCGCGTTTCACGACTCCAAGCCCATGATGTGCAAAGAGTTGCGCTCAGCGAAAGAGGGCTGCTGCCTTGAGCAGCGTGTTCCAGACCCCCCAGAGTAACGGGACCCCGACCAGCAGCCATGCCACCGCCACCAGCCCCCATTGTCCCGCCGGCAGCTGAGGGGAAGGGTCAATCTCGGCCATGAATTCCTCCCGGGACTACGAGGGCATCGGCCCGGTCCTGGACCGCAATAATATTCGGGGGTAACAGATTTTATGCAATCGTCAGGCTGTCCCGCGTGCCAGGCCCCGGTCCCGGGCCAGCTCCTCGTCCGTCATGTAGTACCGGGCCGCCACCGGTCGAACGGCCAGATTGCAGAAGAAGCCCACCACCAGCAGCCCGGCCATGAGGTACATGGTGAAGTTGTAGGCCTCGGATGCGGGCACTCCGCGACCGATGCGATACTCCCGGATGTAGTTCACCAGCACCGGGCCCGCCACGCCGGCCGCCGACCAGGCCGTCAAGAGCCGCCCATGGATCGCACCGACGTACTGGGTGCCGAAGATGTCCGAGAGATACGCCGGGATGGTCGCGAACCCGCCGCCGTACATGGTCAGGATCACCGCTGCGCAAGCGACGAACAGCTCCACGCTCCCGATGCGGCCTGCATAGGGTAGCGTCACGTAGAGCAGCGGCCCCAGGGTGAAGAAGATCGCGTAGGTCGCCTTCCGGCCGATATGGTCGGACAGTGAGGACCAGCCGAACCGTCCGCCCATGTTGAACAGGCTGAGCAGCCCCACGAATCCGGCCGCCGCGCTCGCCTTTACCGCCCCCTTGAACATCTCCTGGATCATCGGAGAAGCCTGCTCCAGGATCCCGATACCGGCGGTCACGTTGAGGAAGAGGACCGCCCAGAGGAAGTAGAACGGGGTGGTGCGGATCGCCTGGTCCACGTGGACGTGGTGTTGGGTGATCAGGCGCTGCGCGTCCGGGGCAGGCGGCTCCCACCCGGCCGGCTTCCACCCGACCGGGGGAACCCGGAAGAGAAACGCCCCGGCCAGCATCGCTACGAGATACAGCGTTCCGATGGTGACGAAGGTCTCGGCCACCCCGACTGAGGTGGCTGACTTGTATCGGTCGAGCAGGATCTGCGAGAGCGGGCTCGCGATCATCGCCCCGCCGCCGAACCCCATGATCGCCATGCCGGTGGCCATTCCCCGCCGGTCTGGAAACCACTTGATCAGGGTCGAGACGGGGGTGATGTACCCCAGGCCCAGCCCGCAGCCGCCCAGCACGCCATATCCGAGGTAGAGCAGCCAGATCTGGTGGGTCCGGACGCCCACCGCGGAGATCATGAATCCCAGGCTCCAGCAAAGGGCGGCCACTACGCCGCTCTTGCGGGGGCCGGCATGCTCCAGCCAGCGGCCGAACACCGCGGCCGACAGCCCCAGGAACACGATGGCGATGGTGAAGATCCAGGCGAGCTCGCTCTGCTTCCAGTCCCCCGGGGCAGGCTGGCTCACGCCCAGCACCTTGGTGAGCGGCAGCTTGAAGACGCTGAAGGCGTACGCCTGCCCGATGCTCAGGTGAATGGCCAACGCGGCGGGCGGCACCAGCCATCGATTGAAGCCCGGTTTCGCGACGATCCGTTCCCGCGCCAGTAATCCAGCCATCGCCAGCCTCCTCCATTAGATTCCGGCCGAACTTCGCCAGCCGCGAGCGGAGAGCAGCGGCATCAAGGTACCGTGCGCCAGATCGGGGGGCTAGAGTGACGGGCATGAGCGGCATCCCACGAGTTGGCGCGTTGCTCGCGGCCGCCGCCCTGGCTGCGATCGGGTGCCTGCCGGCGGACGCAGCCGCCCAGGCACCCTCGTCCGAGGCGGTCTGGCTCACCGCCGACAGCGCTACCCGGACCGCCCGGCTCACGCTCCAGGTGACCGCTCCCGCGGGTGCGCCGTCCGCCCTGATCAACGGCCACCGCGCCGGCGAGGTGCAGATCGTCGTGCCGCTCAACTGGACCGTGCAGTGGGACTGGCAGTCGGCGGATTCCACCGCGCCGCACAGCCTGGTGGTCATGGGCGAGCGGGAGAAGCTCCCTACCGAAGGCGGTCGCGCGGCCTTCACCAACGCCATGACCCGGATGGTCACTGCGGGGCTCCGCCCCGGCCAGTCGGACCAGACCACGTTCACCGCCGATCAGGCCGGGTGGTACTGGCTCCTCTGCGGAGTGCCCGGCCACGCCATCCAGGGTGAGTATCTCGGCCTGCGAGTCGACCCCGACGCCCGGACGGCGAGCCTTAAGTCGAAGAGCTGACCCGCCGCCCGGTCAGCGTTCGGACAGCAGCCGTTCGATCTCCCGCTCGAACTCCCGCACCACCCGCCCGTGCTGCGCGCCCGTGCTGGGGCCGTAGAACCCGGCGTGCACCCGCCGCACCTTGCCGTCGCGTCCCAGGAATACTGTCGTAGGGAATGAGGTGAATCCCTGAAGCTGCGGTAGGGTGGCCGCGGCCGCGTCGGTATCGTTGATGCCCGCCAGGAGCAGCGGATACTCGATCCCGAACTTGTCCCGGAAGCGTCGGACCTGTGCCGCGTCGGTGGCCGTGTCGCCAGTCACCTCGTAGGCCAGCCCCACCATCTCCAGGCCTCGCCGGTGGTATCGGCGATAGAGCCGCACCAGGTCGGGTGCCGCGTCGTGGCAGGTGGGGCACCAGGTCCCGAACACATCGATCAGCAGGACCTTGCCCCGGAAGCGTGGATCCCGCTCGGTGACCAGCCGTCCGGCAAGATCGGGAAAGGCGAAGTGAAACGGCCGGCTGGTATCTGCCCTGGTGATCTCCGTCGCCGCCTTGAGGTGAGTGGTCCGGCTGCTCCGGACGGCGATCCATGGAGTCTGGGCGCGGAGGCCTGCATGGAACACTCCGCGCAGCGTGTCGCCCCGGAGCCGGCCGGTGAGGAGGTAGACGAACGAGCCGTCGAAGTGCGCCAGGGCGAAGCTGTCTCCCCTCACGCTGCCCGCGAAGTGCCCGTAGTCGCCGGTGCTGGAGAGCACCGTGCCCTCGAAGCCGGCTGGTCCGTTGCGGAACTCGAAAATGCGTGGGCTGGGGCCCCAGTCCTGGAGAAAGCTCGCGTCCCAGCGCCCGAGCAGCGCGGGCGGGGCGGGCGCGGAGGGCCAGCGACCGCGGGAGGCGTGAAACGGGATCACCCGAGGGCCCCGGTTCCCGACGTTGCGATAGCTCCCCACCAGTGAATCGCCGCGCACTGCCGCCGTGATCGATGCCGCATAGTCCGCGATGGAGAACTCGATGCTGTCGCCTCGCACGCGGACCTCGGAGATCGACTGGCAGACACGGCCGTTGCACAGCCGTCCTCGCCGTTCGCTTCCGCTCGTTTCCACTTCGAGCCCGAACCGGAGCTGCCCGCCGGCAAGGTCGAGTGCCGCGCGCCACGATTCCGCCGGCTTCGTTTCACTGCCGTAGCGCTCGCCGGCCGCCACTGGAGCTGAGATGGTGTTGCCGCGCCACGGCGCGGGGCAGGGGTAGACCGAGCTGTAGGCGCAGAACGGATTGCCCGCGCGGTTCAGGTCCAGCCGGTAGCGATCGCCTCCCGCGGGGAGGAGACGGACGAAGCGACCGGCGGGATAGGTTCCCCGTCCGTTGGTCCCGTCCCTGAAGTAGATCAGGAGCTCGGGCTCACCCCCGGTGTCGCTGGGAAATCGCCGCACCAGAAGCTTCACCCTCGCGCCACCCACCTGGATCTCGACCGTTCCCGCCTCCTGGGCCTTCAGCTCCACGCCATCGGGCGCGAGCAGCCGCAGACCTTCGGGGTGCTCCGGCGGGATCAGCCGGGTGTCGAGCGCGAGGCCGGGATCGTACGAGTAGTACTCCGGCGCGTGGGCGTTCTGGCGAGCACCGAACACGGCCAGCGTAGCCCGGTCCGGCGGCCCCTGAACTCTCACCGCATAGGGTCCGAGGGCCGTGAGGCGTCCGGGCAAGAGCTTCCGCCGGCCATCCGGACCATCCAGCGTCACGGTACCGGATGCCTGCGTCACCCGAGCCTCCGCTAATCCAGTCAAGGGAACGTCAGCGTCGCCGGGACCCAGCCGAAGTCCCGCCCCGACCGGCTGCACCGCTATCACCGCGAAGGGAGATGTGGCCGCCGTCGTGAGCCAGGCAGCATACTCTCTCCGTTCACGGGCGAGGTCTGGCGGGAGCTGGGCGGAGAGGGGGAGGGCCAGCGCGATCAGGAGCGCCAGCCCGGTCACCGGGCCCGCGCTCGGTGGCAGGAAGCTCCGGGTTTGGCGCACGTCGCGGCTCGTCGATAGGATCAGGACTTCTGCTGCAGCGGTCCCACGAGCAGGATGGGCGAGGTCGGCTGGGACGACCCGGACTCGGGCTCGACGGTGATCGCCGCCGCGCTCAGCGTACCGCCGGTGGGGACCGGGATCCGCTCCACCTTGGCCTTGCCGCTCGATTCGGGCTGGAAGGTGATCGAGGGCACCGGCTTGCCGTCCTTGACGAACCAGAGCTGATAGGCCCGGCCTGGCGGCACACTCCTGAGCTGGAATCCGTGCAGGATGGCTACGTTGTGCCGCTGGTCCCAGAAGAGCTGGATCAGCGGCTCCGGATCGCCGCTGGAGGTGAGCTGGAAGAGCTTCACCCCGGGCTCGAGGATCGCATTGAGCGTGGCATCGCGCGCCCGGAGCAGACGCTCGCGCTCGCTCAAGGTCTGCTCTCGCGCCGCAAGCTCGGTCCGCAGCGCATCCACCCGTCCGCGGAGCGAGATCAACCCCGCACCCAGGCCAGCCGCGGCGATGAGGCTCGCCGCGAGAGCGCCCCAGAGCAGCGGGGCCGGCCGGCCGGGGGTCGCGGCCGGCCGGCGGGCAGCCAACGTGGTCGTCTTCTGCTCGCTGACCCGCGCGAGGACCCGGCTCCCCAGATCGGGTGCCGGGCGGGCCTCCGCTTCGGAAAGCGCCAGCAGCGCGCCGATCTCGCGGTACTCGGCGACCTCGCGTTGCGCCTCCGGCGAGGTGGCGAGGTAGGCCTCGAACCGCTGCGCCTCCTCGGCGGAGAGCGCGCCGAGGGCGTAGGCGGGTGCCAGGTCCAGCAGGGCGTCCTGGTCGGGGCGGCTCATGTGCCACGCTCGAAATAAAAGGGCCGCAGGGACTCGCGCAGCTTCTGCATGGCGAGGCGCACTCGCGTCTTGATGGTGCCCAGCGGCTCCTGGAGCCGTTCGGCGATTTCCGACTGCGAGAGGCCTTCGAAGTAGGCCAGCTCGATGGCCTGGCGCTGCGGCGGCGAGAGCGACTCCAGCGCCTCCCTCACCTTGGCCCGACGCTCGGCATGGTCGACCACGCCGGCGGGGTCAGAATGCCACGCGCCCATCGCGGGGGAGAGGCCGGTTCGATCGGCCGCGGCGGAGGCGGTGAGGCGGTCGCGGCGTGATCGGGCGCGTACGGTATCCAGCGCCCGGCTCCGGGCGATCATGGTGAGCCAGCCCGCCACCGATCCCCGCTCCGACGCGAAGCGCGGGGCCTCGCGCCAGGCCTGCGCGAAGGCCTCGATCACGACCTCCTCGGCGTCCGCCCGTTGCCCCACGATGCGGTACGCCACCGCGTAGAGCACGCCGCCGTAGCGTTCGTAGAGCGTCGCGATGGCCCGCTCGTCGCCGCCGGCCACCTGGACGATCAGATCGCCGTCGGCCGACGCGGGCGATGCGGCTGCCTGGCTAAACATGGTCCATCGGGCGAGGAAGCTCCTCAGGCGAGCGGGTCTGTCCGGAACGACGACAGAGAGTCTACACGCCACCGTAGAGCGTCCACAAGAAGCCCCGGCCTCAGTCAAGCGGCTTCGCCGCCTCGCCCCGGGTGAAGAGCAGTGTCCTGGTGCGGCCGCTCCAGCTGACCCGTACGATGTTGACCTGGTCCTCGAACCGCTCGGTGAGCAGCCTGCTGCCCACCGACCCGCCGTCGAGCCCCGCCGGGGCCGCCGCAGTGAGGCGGAGCAGCATGACGTCTCCGGTCTGCTCGGAGCCCTCCCAGCGGAGCGGCAGACGCCTTCCTGTTCCGTCGGTGACGGTCAGGCCGGCCGTCACGTATCGAGCCATCGCCGAATCACCGACGGGCGTACCGGGTGGTCTGCCGACGGCCGTGGTGAGGTCGTCCAGGAACACCCGAACCCGGATGGTCGCCGAGGCGCTGATGGCCTGGTACACGATCTCGGTGACCGCCGTGTGCATCGGGTGACGCGCGGGTGTCGGCAGCAGCCACAGCGCCGTACCCAGGAGCAGTGCCGGCGTACTCATCCGGTTACCACGGTCGGCGAGCGACGGCCATCTGCGCCGCCACCAAGACGACGACGGTCGAGACTGCCACGACCCGCAGCCGGTGCGACGAGGGCCTGTCGCCGGGCAGGCGGAGCCGGGCGATGACTCCGTCGAGTCCGGCGAGCCCGAGGCCCGCGATGGCCAGCACGATGAGTTGGCCCAACTCGATCCCGGCGTTGAACCCGAACAGGGGAATGGCGATCGAGCCGGTGAACAGGCTGCGCAGGTAGTTGGCGAACCCGGCCCCGTGCACCAGCCCGAAGCCCCCCGCGAAGACCGGGCGGTATCGGCCTCGGAGCGGCGCCTGGGCCCGGTGCCGCACCAAAATGTTCTCGACTCCCGTGGCCACGATGGTGAGCGGGATGAGAAACTCGATCAGCGGGGTTGGCAGCCGCAGTGCGCCCGTCACCGCCAGCGCCAGCGTGATGGAGTGACCCAGGGTGAAGGCCGTGATCACCCAGAGGCTGTCCCGCCAGTCGCGGCCGCGATAGATGGCGGCCAGGGCCAGCAGGAAGAGGATGTGGTCCAGCGCCGCCGGATCGGTGATGTGGCGGAAGCCGAGATGGACGAAGACGAAGAGCTCGGACATCGGTTCTCCTAGTGCGCGCGCAGCGAGTCGAGCACCGCCCGAGCCTCGACCGGCTGGTAGGGATGCCAGTAGGGATTGGTCTGGAGCGCTCTCTCCAGGTAGCTCCTGGCTGTTTCGTCGTGACCCAAGGCGCGCTCGATCATCCCGGCATGGAAGAACAGCATCGCGTCCCGGCTCCCGAGCGCCAGCGCGCGCTCGATCGCGGGCGCCGCCTCGGCGTCGCGTCCGGAGTGGTGGAGCGCCCAGGCGACGAGGTCGTATCCGTAGATGTCGCGCCGGGTCTCGAGCTCGGCCGATACCTTGGCGAGCACGTGGGGCACATCCCGCTGGTGGTCGAGCAGGAAGAGACTCCAGGCCCGGTGGAACGGCCCGGGCTGATGCAGCACCGCGACTTCCATCGTGTGGTAGTACTCGCCTGCCTTCGCGCTGTCACCGCGGGCGGCATACGCATCGCCGATCACGCCTAGGGTGGCCGGGTCGAGCGCCTGCCCGATGGCGTCTTCCCCATACCGGATGGCCGATTCCCAGCGGTGCCGCACCGCTTCCAGCCGGGCCATGGTGCCGAGCAGGCGGTAGTCCCCAGGCGAGACCTCGAGTCCCACCCGGAGCTCGTCCTCCGCCTCGCCCAGATGACCGTTCCGAAGGGCCAGATCGCCCAGCCTGAGGTGCAGCCACGCGAGCTGCTCTCGCGGCAGGCCGTGTCGCCGTTCGGCCTCGTCGCGCGCCGTCCGGAGCAGCCGGCGCGCCTCCTCAGGCCGGCCGTGCAGCTCCTCCCACCGGGCAAGCCGGGGCGCGACGCTCAGGTCGGTGCGATACGTCGCCAGAGTACCAAACATCCGACCCGCGTCATCGTAATGGCCGAGCTCCAGCTCGGTCTCGGCAAGCAACCCGCGCGCGCCGACCGACGTGGAGTCCAGCTCCACGAGGCGGCGGGCCGCGCCGAGCGCCTCGACGAACCGATGCTGGGACAGGAGACTGCTGGCGAGCACTCCGATCGCGGCGCCGTTCCGGCTGGTGCGAAGGCGGAGCGAGTGCCGGGCATTCGCCTCCGCGCGCACCAGATCCTCATTGTCGGCGGACTCGCGTGCTCTCTGGAGATAGAGTCCCCCGAGCTGAGCGAAATCCCGGGCGCTGAACCGGTCGCGCTCCACCCGCCTCTGGTAGAACGCGATGTCCATGTCTCGGATCGAGGCCGGGGAGGGTGACGCCGCCCGAGTCGCTCGCGATGAATTGCCCGAATGCGCCACGGAGGCTCCGCCCGCCACCAGTCCAAGAACCGCCAGGGCACCTCCGACGCCTTGCAGCAGCTTGCTCATGCTGATTCTCTCTCCTCGTCAACGCGGGTCTCCGGCCGCCAGGTGCGGCGGCCGGAGCGTCGCGCGGTGTCAGTTGGGCGGCGCGAGATAGGGGAAGCTGGTGGTGACTGCGGGCGAGTCGAAGGCGAGATTGTCGGTGGTGAGCTGCGGCGTGGCGTGGGCCGCATCGCCCAAGGCCGAGCCGAACACCGCGGTGAGCGCCAGATCCACCACATCGTCCTGCAGCTTGCGGCCACCCCAACCGGCCGAGAGCGTGGTGGAGAGCCAGGTGGCCGTGGATGGATCCTTACTGGTATCCACGATCAACATGTCCGGAATCAGCGCCGGAGCGATGGCGTTGATGTATGCTGGATCGCGTCCGGCCACGGTGGTCAGGAAGTCGACGACTTCGGGCGCCACCAGGGTGCCATCTTCGTCGGGACCGATGGTGCCGTGGGTGGCATGGCTGCGCTTCGACAGGAGCACCTCGCTCACCAGCGGGTTGCCGAGGCGTTGGACCTGGTTGAACATGCGCGGTGTGGCCGGCCCGGTATTGCCGTCGTCGCTGCAACCGGCGGCGGCCAGGGTCAATGCCGCGGCAGCCGCGGCGAGCGCCAGACGACGCACGCGGAGGCCGAAAGTGCTGAGCTGCATGGTTCCGTCCCTTTCCATTCGGGTCGCGTGGGTGATCACTGACTGATGGTGCCCCAGATGCCGAGCCTGCCAGGGGTGCCGTTCTCCAGCATCGAGCTCGGCAGCTCGATCACGATCGAGTTGACGTTGAATCCGTCCAGATAATCCACGCCGGGGTTCCGGAAGTAGAACGGAGCCTGGCCGTTGGGCTCGAGGGCGCAGGGCTTGGCGAAATCACCCTCCACCGGCCGGCGGTCCGGGAGAATGCAGAAGAACGCCTCGAGATCGAGGAAGAACGGGTCATCGCGCGGGCCGGCGAAGACCTGAATGCCGCCGGCGTCGCCGAGGGTGCTGCCGAGTGCGCCGGTGACGACCGGAGTCGCGTCGGCAATCTGGTTCTCCATGGCGCCTTGCACGGGCGGAGTCATCGGGCCGCGCACCTCGACTTTCTGGTCGGCTCCTTCCCCGGTGAAGGACACCTGGATGACCTTGTCCTCCTTCGCGTCCCCGTTGTTATCGATCTTGAATTGGTAGAGCAGATTGTGATCGAACGAAGCTTCGGTCGGGTCGGTCGCCTGCGCCGGGGTGAGAAACGCCCGGGTATCCATCGCCAGGACGATCCGCCCCTCCGACCCACCGGGGAACGCGTAGACATCGGTCATGTCGGACTTCGCGTTGAGCTCGGTAAACGGAGTGTCCTGGTGATCGGACGCCATCACGAGTGCCGTCGTGCCGGCGGCGCCGGCGAGCGCCACGAGACTCGCGACGAGCGCCCGACGGCGTGTGGTCGGTCTCCATTGCATGGCCATGCTTCTCCTTAGCCGGGGGATGCAACACGGGCAGGTCGACGCCTGTCCCAGTGACCCGGTGTACGCGGGGGCTGGCCGATTGGATCTATGCGGAGCACCGGCGGGCGAGACACATCCAGTGGCAGGCGGGACGGCGTAGATGGGGACAGGGGGGAGAGGGGCGAGGATCCGGTCGCCGGCCGTCGGGCTCACGAGGGTGCAGGTTCGTTCTACTGCTCTACTGACCTCTGGAGAACGGTGGTCGGCGACTCCTCTTCTTCACCGGTTCTTCACCAGTTCCAGAATCGGGCGGGTGAGAAAGGGCTCAGGTCCTCCACCGCCTGCTCGCCCGCCAGGAGTTGGCGGATGATGAGACCGGTGATTCCGGCGAGCAGGATGCCGTTCCGGCCGTGGCCGGTGCTATACCAGAGCCCGGAGAGGCGCGGCTCCGCTCCGATGATCGGCAGTCCATCGGGCGTCATTGGCCGGAGCCCGGCCCACGTCCGACTTACCTCTGCACGATCCAGCCCGGGATAGAGCGCGGTCACGCCGGCGAACAAGTGGTCCAGGCCAGTGGGAGTGACCTCCGGACGGAATCCGACGTACTCCATGGTCGACCCAGCGATCGCCTCGCTCCCGCGCGTCAGCAGGTAGGTCCCGTGACCATAGATGATCGCGCGGCGGGTGGCCCGCGGCCAGGGAAACGCGGCCATCTGTCCCCGCACCGGAGCCACCGAGAGCGGGCGGGGCAGGCCGGAGATGCCGCCGGACCAGGCGCCCGCCGCGATCACTACGTTGGCTGCGGCATATCGCTCGGCTCTTCCCGTCACGCCGACCACACGATCCCCATGCTGCGCCAGGGCGATGGCCTCGTCCTGGACGATCCGGGCGCCGTGCTGCTCCGCGTCGGCCAACAGAGCCTGCACCAGCTTCACCGGCTCGAGCGCGCCCTCCCTCGGCGCCCAGAGGGCACCCGAGGTGGGTCCCAGCCACTGCCATCGGACACGGACCTCGTCCGCATCGAGCCAGTCGGAGAGGTGTCCCCGCTGGCGCTGTGACGCTACCTTCGATTTGAGCTCGCCGGCCTCGGTCTCGGTGGCGGCCGCCCAGGCGATGCCTTCCTGCCAGAGTCCGATGTCGACACCGGTTGTCTCCTGGAGCGCCGCGGCGAGGCTGGGGTACAGGTCACGACCGGCGAGGCCTAAGGGGAGCAGGGGGTCATCCTCGCCCGTCTCGATCTGCGGCGCGAGCATTCCGGCCGCGGCGTGCCAGGCCTGGCCCCGCTCGCCGCCGGGGTCGAGCAGGAGAACACGGCCGCCGGCCAGGGCCAGCTCCCGGGCGCAGGCCGCGCCGATCGGCCCGGCACCGACCACGATAACATCGGAGGTCGCAGTCACTTATATTCCTATGAATCTTTTTGGAACGTCCGGGCGTAAGGCGCTCTGACCCGCTACCTGAGGAACTTAGTATGATCCGGAAACTGCTTGGGTTCGCGATCTTCGCCGTACTCGCGATCTTTTTGCTGAAGGTGTTCTTCGGCCTCCTGGGGGCGATTCTCTGGTTCGCCTTCGTCGGGTTCCTGATCTACCTCATCCTCAAGATCGTCGCCCCGGACACGGCGGCTCGGGTCCGGGAGATGATCGTGGGGCATCCCTCGATTTGAGTCTGCGGGGTACCGGCGGCAGGTCCAGCGCGACGGGTGCATTCGGCGAGAGCCCGGGTGCACCCGTCGCGTCTGCTGCATGCTGACATCCCGAAGAGCGTCGGCGAGCAATAATTCACTTCACCCCCCCTCCAGCGCCTCCAACACCCCCCAGACGAACATCGGCACCAGGAGCTCGTGGTGGCCGGTGAGCAGGTAGCCCACGCCACCTTCTCGGGTCGGACGCTGCACCACGTTGAGCCGGGGGCGGTAGTGCCGCTGCATGTCGAAGTCCGCCGCCAGGAAATGAGTCGGCCGGCCGCTCTCCAGATTCCTCGCGATGGTCAACGCCTTGAGGAACACCTCGGGCAGCAGGACGGCGCTTCCCCAGTTGAGCACCGCGCCACCCCGATCCAGCGCAGGCAGTGACGCGGCCAGCCGCCGGAAATCCCGGTGGCTGGTGGCCCCCAGGGACGCGCCGTCGGCCGAGGGGTGCTGATGGATGATCTCGGCCCCGATGGCGGTGTGCACCGTGACGGGCACGTCGTAGCGCCGCGCAGCCAGCAGGACGGAGTGGTCCCCGCCAGGCAGAGTGGCTCGCCCGGCGAGCGCTGCCGCCAAACCCTCGCCCATGCCCTGACCGTCCTCTGCCGCGGCCGCCACGGCCGCATTCATCTCGGCGCCGGTCTCCTCGGCCATCCCGAAGCTCCCGTCCGAGAGTCCGCTCTCCACGTCCTCGCTGGTTCCGCCGTAGGCCGCGAGCTCGAAGTCGTGGATGGCAGCGGCGCCGTTCATGGCCAGGTGAGTCACCACCCCCCGGGCCAGCAGGGAATTGATGAGCGGTCCGAGTCCCACCTTGATGACGTGCCCCCCGATCAGGAGTACGACCCCGCGGTCGGCCCGCGCGGCCGAGGCCACGCCGTCGATCACGGCCCGGAGGTCTTTGGCGGCGAGGATGTCGGGCAGGCTGGAGAGGAAAGCCGCGAACGAGCGGTCGCGATCGGGTGGGCTGGCGAGAAGCGAGGCGTCGACCTTGTTCCGGCGGCCCGCGACCGGCACCGTGCTCACCCGGCTGAGGTCAGCCTCGCGATAGGGCACTACTTCCCCGCGGCGGCGGTGGGCATCGGCGGCAGAACCATGTCCTTGAGCCGCAGGGTAATGGTCCCGAACGGGAACTTGCTGCGGATCTGCACCGGCAGGCGGCGCGCGTCGTCCGTCAGCCAGATCCGGGTATCGGAGCGCTTGGAGAACATTCCTTTGGTGTCGATGACCGGATGCAGCACCAGGCAGTCGACCTCCTTGCCGCCGGGCAGCTCCATCTTCTCCCGCTTCA
This sequence comes from Gemmatimonadales bacterium, assembly GCA_036265815.1. Lineage (NCBI taxonomy): Bacteria > Pseudomonadati > Gemmatimonadota > Gemmatimonadia > Gemmatimonadales > Gemmatimonadales bacterium. The sequence goes on along the minus strand of DATAOI010000102.1, from coordinate 88,472 downwards.
CCACCTCAATCGTGACCGGATTCTTCTCTTTCCTGAAGTACCGTTGGAAGACGTACTTCTTTCCCACCTCCAGCGGCGTGATCCGCACGAAATAGAAGAAGGCCGTATCGTCCAGCGGATCTGGCGGGCTCGGCTGAGCCTGATCGCGGCCCCGCTCGCGGAAGAAGCCGGAGTCGGGATAGATCTCGAAGTACCGATGGATGGGCTTGTCGTTCTCCACGAAGTCCTGCACGAAGCGCCGGGAGTTGAAGTCCTGAGTGCCGACCCAGGACTCGAGCACATCGTCCAGGGAATAGAAGACGGTCCTGCCCTGCAGGCGGAACCGAAAGCGGAAGGCCTCCGCACCTCGAATCGAATCGAGCGCCGCCACCTGGAGCGTGCCCGAGCCCAGGGTCAGGAGCCCGAGCTTGGCGCTGTAGGTCAGGGTCTCGCCAACAGCGAACGGGTACGACGGGGCTGGCCGGACCGGGTGCGCATCCTGCTGCAGTGCCAAGGCGAGCATCAGGCTTCGGATCACGAGACCACCTCCGCCTGGGGCTCCTGCCGCCGGTTCGACGGCTCCGGGGCGGACGGCGCCACGGGCGTATCCCGCAGCGCGCGCCGGCAGCTCCAGATGGCCGCGACCGTTTCCCACGGATGCACTCGTGTCGGCCGGCTCCGGAGATCGTGCCGCTCGACCGAGGTCACGGCCTCGATCCGTCTGGCGTACCGTGCCGCGCGCCAGTAGAGCTCGGCGTTGGCCGTCCAGCCGTCCGTCACCAGGAGGCGTCCCGCCTGGCTGCGAATCGCGTTCCGCAGCGTTACCAGCCGGAAGATGGCGAAGCCCGAGACCAGATCGGTTACCCCAGGCACCGAGACGACGCCCCGGAGCAGCGCTGGCGCGTAGCGCCGGAGCCAATGCTGGCTCCGTGCCGGCTCGCCCTCGAGCTTGGCCTGGGCCACGACCAGGTCGGCACCGCTCTCGATCCGCCGAACCAGGTCCGGAATCGTCTGGGTGTTGTGGGCGAAGTCGGCATGCATGAGGATCGCGGCATCCCGCTTGGGCCGATCGGTCAGCTCGACTGCTCTCCGCAGCAGCGCTTCTACGGACGCGGCGTAGCCCAGCCGCTCCGGCTGGCGGATCACGCTGAGCGGGAGGACGCGGGTGTACGGCTCGAGGACCTCGGCCGTCTGATCGCTCGATCCATCGTCCAGAACGAGGAGCTGATATTCGCGTGGGAAGCTGGCGAACACCTGCCGCACCTTCCAGAGCAGAAGCCCCACGGTCGGGGCTTCATTGTAACTCGGTATGCAAACGTAAATCATGAGCCGTCAAGGAAATGGGGCACAGGAACGATACACCGAAGCCATGCCGTCTGCCATGCGCGCCGCGGTGAAACGGTGCACGACCTGGCGGGCTCGTGCGACGCACGCGGCCCGGCACGCGGAGTCCTTCACCAGACACTCGACTGCTGCCGCCAGAGCCTCCGCGTCTCCCGCGGGCACCAGCAGGCCGGCCCCTTCGCCTACCATCTCCGGGAGACCGCCCGCGGAGGTGGATGCAACCGGGATGCCAAGGGCCATGGCATCGAGCACCGAGGTGCCCAGGCCTTCTTCCCGAGAGCTCATGACGAAGAGATCGGCGTCGGCGATGAGTGCTGCAGGTTCCTTCAGGTGGCCGAGGAAGTGCACCCGGTCCACCAGGCCAAGCTCGGAGCGCACGCGCTCGAGCTCCCGTCGCAGCGGTCCGCTGCCCGCGATGATCCAATGGAGATCCGGCAGACGACCGGCCAGCCGGTGAGCGGCCCGGAGCAGCGTGACGTGATCCTTTTCACCGCTCAATGTCGCCACGTTCACGGCAACCGTCGCAGTATCGGGCAGTCCGAGGAACCGCCGCACGCCGAGCGGGGTCACGCCAGCCAGGTCCTCGAGGGCGACTCCCGAGGGCACGATGCTCACCCGGCCGGGATCGATTCCATCGGCAGCGAGCGTGTCAGCCACTGCACGTGAGATCGCGACCACTCGGTCGGCCCGTCGCCACAGGCCAGTGCGCCGCAGGCGGAACACTACCCGCCGAGTCACCACCAGCGGCTGATGGGTCAGTACCGCGCAGATGCCCGCGACCGTGAGCGCGTGGGCGTCGTGCGCGTGGAGAATCACGGGCCGGTGCCGGACCTCGGCCAGCACGGCGGGAAACGCGCGTGGGTCGACTCCGGAGATCCATCGCACCTCCCGCACCCGAATGCCGGCGTCCGCCACCCTGCGGGCGAGCTCGGAGCCGGCGGTGGTGATCACGACTTGCTCCCTCACGCCGGCCCGCGCGAGCTCGCGTGCGAGCAGCCACACCTGCCGTTGTCCGCCCCGCCACTCACGCCCCGAGGCGACGTGCACCAGCCGGCTGATCACGTCCCCGGCGCGGCCTCCACCTGGGGATTGTCCCGCCGGTGCGGCGCCGCGCCCTCCAGGGCGACATCGGCCAGCAACGCCCGGAGCTCACCGAGGCTGAACGGTTTGTGCAGGTAGGGCCGGTCGAGGCTCTCCAGGAACGCGAGGGTGTCGCCCCGGACGGTGTCACCGGTGCTGAAGACCAGGCGGGACGCCAGGGCCGGCTGGCGGCGCACCAGCGCCTCGTAGAACTCTCGGCCATCAACCCGCGGCATCCGGAGATCGGAGATCACCAGGTCGAACTCCTCAGACGCCGTGATGTTCAGAGCCTCCTCGCCGTCCCGGGCCACCACCGGGATGTGGCCCCACGCTTCCAGCGTGGCGCGCATATAGTGGAGGATGTGAGGCTCGTCGTCGACAACCAGCACGCGAAGCCGTTTCGTTGGGGTACCGGTCCCTGCCGCGGGTGCCGGAGCCGGAGGCCGGGTGGCCAGAGGAAGCTGCACGGTGAAGGTGGAGCCTCTTCCCTCTTCGGTGGAGAGCATGATGCGGCCGCCGTGCTCCCGGACGATGCCGTGGCTGATGGAAAGCCCAAGCCCGGTGCCCTCGCCCTCGGGCTTGGTGGTGAAGAACGGCTCGAAGACCTGGGTCGCCAGAGCTTCGGGCATCCCGGGGCCGTCATCGATCACGTCGATGGCGACGCCGTCCAGCCAGCGCCGGGCTCGGACCACGATGGTGCCCAGGCGCCCGGTCGATGCGATGGCCTGGGCGGCGTTGAGAATAAGATTGAAAAAGACCTGCTGGATCTGGTTGGGCTCGATGTCGGGCATCGGGAGATCCGGCTCGATCTCCATTCGGGCCTCGACCCGATGCGCCATGAGTTGGTTACGCAGCAGCACGAAGGTGGCCTCGAGCAGAGGCTGAAGCGCGGTCGGCCGCCGCTGGTGCTCCTGCTTGCGGGCGAAGCTCAGCAGGTTCTTCACTATTCCGGAGGCGCGCTCGGCCTCTTCCTGGATGACGGTGAGCGGCTCGCGCAGCGCCGGCGGAACGTTGGGGACCTCACGCAGGAAATCGGCGAAGCCGACCACCGAGGCCAGGGGATTGTTCAGGTCATGGGCGATGCCGGCAATGAGCTGTCCGATGGCGGACATTTTTTCCGATTGGATCAACTGGTCTTGCAACCGCCGGCGATCGGTCTGATCGTCGAAGAGGAGCACGAGGGTGGATCGATCCCCGCTGCTAATCGGCACCGCGGTAACGGCATACGTCCGATCCCCGGTGCGCAGGTCCACCTCCCGGCCCGCTCCTTGCTGCTCCAGGGCCCGCTGGAGGTCGGCAGTCCACTCCGGCGGAGCGAAGGCCTGCCAAGGCCGGCCGATCAGGCTCGCCGGAGGGACGTTCACCAGATCAGCGAAGGCTCGGTTGGCTCGGCGGATCCGTCCGCCGCGGTCCACGATGCAGAGTGCGGGCGGGATGGCGTCCACCACCTCCTGCCAGGAGCGCCGCCCCTCGTCCTGCAGGTCGACTAGTCGGGCGCTCTCGATCGCGACACTCGCCAGGGCCACCAGTCCTTCCAGCAGCGGCAGCGCGTCCGGACCGTACCGGCCGCGCTCACCACAGAGGGCCACGGCACCGGTGACCCGTCCCTTGGCGGTGAACGGCGCGATGAGCCAGCCGCCGAGACTGTCGGGCTGCCGGGGCAGGACCCCCCGCTCGACCAGCGAGTCGAGACCGTCGGGCAGCGCCAGCGCACCCTGCCTTTCCACCAGCTCGAGAATGGGCCGGCGATCGGGACGGCCGCCGGGCCAGGTCTGCCAGAAGTCCTTGCCTTCGGGCTCCCGCGGGAGCAGGGAGATGGCGATCTCCTTGGGCGCGAGCGTCTCGCGGATGTGGCGAACCAGCAGATCGATCACCGAGGCACGGCGGAGCGTCCCGGCCAGCTCCTGACCGAACGCGGTCACTCGACGCAGTAGCGCCAGGTCGTCGCGGGATTCAGTGGAAGGCGTGATATTTGTCAGAGGAGGATTGGACATGATTCGCGCGAATACCCGAGGCCGCCTGACCGCGGCGGACCTGCAGCTGGTGATCCTGCTACTGAGCCGCGGCTCGGCGCATCGGAGGGTCTACCTCGAACGGCGGCTGGCCACCGAAGGCCCCGACCCGCTGCTCGACGCCCCCGACCTGCTGGAGCGGCTCCTGACGGTGCGGACGATGCTGGTGCCATCGGAGGCGCTCTTCTTCTATGTGCTCACCCGGCAGGCGCTCCGCGGCGCCGGCATCGACGACCGAGATCTCGCCGACTATCTGGCCGCGATGCTGCTCGACTTCGGGCAACGCGACCGGGCCTGGCGAATCGATTGGAACGACGACCAGAGCCACCGCTACCTGGTGGACATCCTGGCGGATCTGGAGGCGAGTGCCGGCGACCGCCGCTTCCGAGTGATGGCCCACCTGGGCAATCATGCCCTCTGGCTTGCCGGCCTCTTTCCCGATTACATCGCCGCGCGGCACCTGCGCAAGGGCGGACCGGACGTCACCTACTATGATGCTCTCGGCCGGCGCGGGTTCGGCATGGCGTCGGATCACGAGCTCGCCGGCGAGTACGGGCTGACGGCGGTCTTCCGTATGGCGGCCGAGCGGTTTCCCTCGGTGCGTGGGGCCCTCAACGGGGTGAGCGATCGGCTGCTGTTTCCCCATCACCGGCCTGCCGACCGGATCCTTCGCGAGCTGGGCTCGCACTAGCGCTTTCCCGCGCCCACCCTCACGGCGCCAGCGCCTCTCGCTCGCCCGCCGCCGCCACCAGCGCCTTGAACAGGCCGCGCTCCGGCGCCCGTCCATCGGCATGCATCTCCTCCGGATGCCATTGTACCGCGAGCAGCCAGGGCGAGGAGCCCGGCGACTCGACCGCTTCGATGACTCCATCCTCGGTTAGCCCGGAGACCACCAGTCCCGCCGCCAGGTCGCGAATGGCCTGATGATGAAAGGAGTTCACGCTCAACCGCGTGGCACCGAGGGCGGCGGCGACCCGGCTGCCCGCCTCGAGCACGACCACGTGAGAGCGGGCGGTGCGCTCGGTGGAAGCGTTGTGGTCGACCGCGCCAGGACGTTCTGATGGGAGGTCCTGGTAGAGCGTGCCGCCGAGACCCACGTTCACCAGCTGGATTCCCCGGCAGATGCCCAGAACGGGCAGCTCCCGTTGCCGAGCGGCGGCGAACGCCGCCAGCTCGAAGAGATCGCGCTCGCGACTCGGCGGATAGAGCTGGGGAGAACGGTCGGCGCCGTACCAGGCCGGATCGATATCCTCGCCCCCGCTCAGGACCAGCCCGTCCAGTCCGTCCAAGGCACGCGCGGCATAGGAGGGCTCGAGCACCGGGGAGAGGATGATCGGGACCCCACCAGCCGCAATGACCGATCGGACGTATGCCGCGTTGACGCCGGTCCGCTCCGCTCCATCCCAGAGCCGGAGCACGCCCGTGACGCCGATGCGGGGCGCGCTCACTGGCGAACCGAATCGGGGAAGAACGGGCAGCGGGGATTCTCGATCTTGGCCGGATCGAGCTGGATACCGATGAGCGGGAGGGAAGCGTTGCCGATGCTCACGTTCCCGATGGTGGGTGCTCCTTCCACCGGGGTTCCCTCATAGAGCATTACACCTCGGGCGGTCTCCTGCTGATCCAGCACCAGGACCCCGTAGCCGGGCTTCACTCCTTTGGGCAACGCCCCCTCTACTCCGATCAGCAGCATGGAGTCGGAGCGGCCCACCACGGAGGAGTAGGCCGGGCCGGCAACGACCCGGGTGACCAGGCGCTCCGGCAAGCGGCGCGGCGCGGTGCTCAGGGTCTGATGGGGCACGCTGAACTGGGTGAGCAAGGCGGTCGGCCCCGCGAGCGAGGCGAGACCGCAGGCTGCGCCGCCAGAGGCCGGTCGTTCGCACGCCCCGAGGAGAGCCAGCAGGGAGAGAAGCAGGGTCGTTCGCATCGCACCCAAGATAACCCCGGGGGCTGGCCCCGGGTCATCCCGAACGGTGCGCGAGCCTGTGAGTGCGATCACATCGTCCTCAGGACTCGCGGTCTATCCATCCACACCGCGACCCGTGTGAGGGGTCGAGGAGGAGGACCGATGGACCGAATTCGATTCCGCGACCGCACCGACGCCGGGCGCCGCCTCGCCGCCGCACTCTCCTCCTATGCCGGGCGCCCGAATCTCCTGGTGCTCGCGCTGCCTCGCGGCGGCGTGCCGATCGGCTATGAAGTCGCCCGCGCCCTGCCCGCACCGCTCGACGTGATTCTGGTTCGGAAGCTGGGCGTGCCGGGACACGAGGAGCTGGCCATGGGGGCGATCGCCTCGGGCGGCGTGCGCATCGTCAGCCAGGACGTCGTCGCATCGCTGGGGATCCCGGACCGGGTGATCGCCGCCGCGGCGGCCAACGAGGAGCACGAGCTGGCGCGCCGCGAGCAAGCCTACCGGGACCAGCTGCCCTCGCCGCCGATCCGCGGACGCACCGTCCTGCTGGTGGACGACGGCCTGGCGACCGGCTCCACGATGCGCGCGGCCGCGGCCGCCGTGCAAAGCCAGCGACCGGAGCGCGTGGTGGTGGCCGTCCCGGTGGCGCCCGCGGAGACCTGCACGACACTCCGCGCCGAAGTGGACGAGGTGGTCTGCCTCTTTTCGCCCAGCCCGTTCATTTCGGTCGGCACGTTCTACGCAGACTTCTCCCAGATCAGCGACGACGGGGTGCGCGCGCTGCTGGAGCGGGCGGCCACCGAGCGCACGAGGTGAGAGCTCCTATGGTTTTGGATCGCGAATCCGCCCGTGAAAGCCGCCCTCCCCCGGGCGAGCCGCCGGAGACCTATCCCACGGCCGGCTGAGGAGGGCCGGACTGGCCGAGTCCGGCGAGCGCGTGCAAGAGGTTCCGCCGCGCGGTCTCCTCGTAGCGGATGCGGAACGGCACGGTCTGGTACAAGGGCTGGCGCTCCACGAATCCGCGGAGGACTCGCGCCCGAGCGGCCCGATACTCCGGCTCGGGAACCCAGCCATACTCTGTGCGAATGGCGCGCTCGAACCGCTCGAATTCGGCGGCCTCCCGACCCAGGATCGACAGGTCGACGTCGCAGAGGAGTCGGCCGGCGGAGTCGCTGGTCGGCTCCAGATGGCGGGTGAGCAGCACCAGTGCCGAGACCCGCTGGACCAGGTGCGCTTCCACTCCCGCTCCACCGAGCGCCCGTGCCGCCCATTCGGCGCTTCGCGCCTCGTTCTCCGAGCTGCGCGGGTCATACACCGCGTCGTGAAACCAGAGGGCCGCCTCCACCAGATCGCGCTCGGCCACGGGCTCGGGGAACTGGTCGAGCTGGTCCAGACAGTCGGTCAGGTGCGCCGTCGTGTGATAGGCCCGGGCGGGCTCGCGGTAGGCGGCATCGAGAGCCGCGTAGATCTCGGCGCCGTCTCCGTCCGCTCCCAGCCGGTGCCAGAGGTCCGCGAACCTGGACCTCATTGAGCCGAGTGACGGTGCATCGCTCACCCGGTGAGAAACCAGTTCGCCATGGCGCCTCGAGCGGCGCGCTGGCGGGCAACTCTCGCCAACGCCGGCAAGAGGATCCGCCGCACGCTGGCGCGGCCCAACAGCCGAGCCACCCGGTCGTGCCGGCGCTTGACGGCAAGCCAGCGCCGAATCTTCGGAGCCGGATAGCGCGGCTCCAGGATCGTGCGGGCCACCTCCTCTCCGCTCACCAGCGCCCCGTAGATTCCCTCGGCGGTCAGCGAGGACGGGATTCCCGCGGCATCGCCGACGAGATGCACGCCGTTCGCGAAGTGCAGTCCCCGAAACTGCACCTCGAGGGTGGCCGCTTCCAACGGGATCCCATCCCGGGAAACGCCCAGCGCCGCCAGTCGCGCGTCGAGGTAGCGGCAGAGGGCGGGCGGCCGCACAAGCCGCTTGGCCGCGACCGCGCCGATCGACGTGTAGCCGGCATGGGGAAAGACCCAGAAGTAGCCGTTCATCAGCTGGTCAGGGTCGCACTCGACCCGCAACGGCTCCAGGCGAGGCCCGGGAATGTTGTACTCGGCCGCGAAGTATTCTCTGGGAGAGGGAAGCCCGAGCGTTCGGCGGACCGACGAGTCGGCACCGTCCGCCCCAATCAGATGCCGCCAGCGGAGCCGCCGGCTGCCTGACAGGAGGCTTCGGTCGGCGAGATCGATGGACCGTGCCGCCGTGCCGGCACATACCTCGGCCCCGGCGGCGCGGGTCCAGCGGAGCATCCACTGCCCCAGCTGGCTGCGCGGAATGGTGTGAATCACACACCGGTCCGGGTCGAGGGTCTCCGACGGTCCGCCCGTGAAGGCGATGTGCCCGACGGTGCGGTGGGACGTCCCCGGCGGGAGCCCGAGCCGCTCGAGCTCCCGGAACGCCTTGAGCGTGAGGCCGCCCGCGCAGGTCTTGGGCCCGATCTCCGGCTGCTTCTCCAGTACCAGGACTTCGCGTCCGGCCTCGGCGAGCACCTGTGCCGCGCGAAGGCCGGCGGGTCCGGCCCCGATGATCAGATGCTCGACCGTTTCCACAGATTGGACTCCCGGATCCGGTCCGCCGCCTGGGCGCGGGCCTCGGCCGAAGGGTTGCGCACCAGCCCCCAGGATCGGAGCAGCGTACGAGCCCGGCGATAGACGTCCGAAACGATATGGCCGGCGGGCAGGGCGGTGGTACGAGGGAGGAGGAAGAAGTGCAGGTGACGCACCCGTTCGCCGTAGGATGCCACGTACACCCGCTCAGGCCGGACCACCTGCTCGATGGCGCCAACCGCCGACCGGAGCACCGGGCCCATAGCGCGAGCTTCGGCCTCGGTCAGCTGGGACAAAGATTCGCAATGCCGGCGGAGCTTGACGATGAGCTCTCCGGGATCGGTGTAGGCGCCGGTGTGATGCGCCACGGTCCACAGGCCGTCGTCGTAGATCACGCCGCCGGGCGAGGCAATCCGTCCGGCGACCTCTTCGCAGACGCTGCAGGGTGGGTCGGTCATGTCACCAGTCCTCGGAGAGGCGGGTCCAACGGTAGCCTAGCCACGACCTGGCCACGCGGGAAGACCGGGAGACGTCCGCCCGCCAAACTCGCTTGACGGCCTCCGCCGCCGGTCCTACCATTCGATCTCTCTATGAGCATCGGCCGCCTCCCGGCGACCGGCCGCCTCCCCCGAGGTATCACTCCATGACAGGTGCTCGCCGGACGTGTTCGACGGGCTGAAGGCGCGACTGGACCAGCTGCTGCGCGAGCGCGAGCGCACCGATCCCCAGGCCTACGCCGCGCGGCTGCGCGAGGCGCTGCTCGAGGCCAAGCTGGGCGTCGGGACCATGCGCGATGCGCTGGCCGCGAGCGAGCGCGAGCTCGCGGCGGAGCGGCAGCAGCTGGAGAACGCCGAGCGCCGCGGCCGTCTGGCTGCTGCCGTGCCCGATCCGGAGACGGTAGCGGTCGCCGAGCGCTTCGCCGCCCGCCACCGGGAGCGCGTGGCGGTGGTCGAGCGCAGGATCGCGGTCCAGCGGGAGGAGCTCGCGCTGGCGGAGCGCGAGGTGACGGAGATGACGACGCAGGCCCGTTCCGCCGGGGGCACCGCGGCTTCCGAGTCGGTGGCTGCCGCGTGGCGCGATCTCGAATCGGCGGGCGCCGCCCGGCCCGACGAGCAGGAGCAGCAGCACGCCGATGCCGAGCGGCAGCGGCGGAACCAGGCGATCGAGGCCCAGCTCGCCTATCTCAAACGCAAGCTGGGCAAGGATCGGTGAGCGTGATTCCCCCACAGCACAACGGATCGGAGCAGCTCAGGTGACCACTGCCGCCGCTCGGCCAAGCGAGCCCGTGACCCTGCCGCGTGATACCCGCTTCTTCGGCCATCCGCGGGGACTCTCCACGCTGTTCCTCACCGAACTGTGGGAGCGCTTCAGCTACTACGGGATGCGGGCGCTGCTCATCCTCTTCATGACGGCGCCGATCGCCGCCGGAGGCCTCCAGTTCGACGCGGCCAAGGCCGGGGTGATCTACGGCTCCTATACCGCGCTGGTCTACATGATGACTCTGCCCGGCGGGTGGCTGGCGGACCGATTTCTGGGCCAGCGCCGGGCCACCCTCTATGGCGGTGTCATCATCATGCTGGGGCACATCAGCCTGGCCATTCCGTCGATCGCCACCTTCTATCTCGGACTGGGGCTGGTGATCATCGGCACTGGTCTGCTCAAGGCCAATGTGGCCACCATGGTCGGCCAGATCTACGCTCCGGATGACGAGCGCCGCGACGCCGGATTCTCGATCTTCTACATGGGAATCAACCTCGGCGCCCTGACGGCGCCGCTGCTCTGCGGCTGGCTGGCGCAGAGCGAACAGTTCCGGGGAATTCTCTCGTCGGCGGGGATCTCGCCCGAGCTCTCCTGGCACTTCGGCTTCGGGATGGCCGCCGTCGGGATGTTCCTCGGCATCGTGCAGTACCTGGGCGGCTGGAAGCACCTGGGGACCGCCGGGATGGAGCCCGTCGCGCCGGCGAACGAGACCGAGCGCGCCCGCCAGCGACGCCAGCTGCAGCTGGGGATCGTGGCGGTGCTCGCGGCAGCCGGGCTGCTGGTGGGGCTTTCGCTCTCGGGCATCCTGCGGATCACGGCTCAGGGCCTGGGAAACGCCTTCGGCCTCCTGCTGCTGCTGATCACGGTAGGGTTCTTCCTCTGGCTGTTCCTTTCGGCCCAGTGGACGCCGGCCGAGCGGAAGCGGTTGACCGTAGTGCTGGTGCTGTTCCTCGGCGCCACGGTTTTCTGGTCGGTGTTCGAGCAGCAGGGCTCGTCGCTCAACCTGTTCGCGCAGCGCAATACCGACACCAGAATCATGGGACATCCGTTCCCCCCGAGCTGGTTCCAGTCGGTGGAATCGGTGTTCCTGGTGCTGCTGGCGCCGGTCTTCGCATGGGTGTGGATCCGGATGGGCAAGCGCGACCCGTCCAGCCCGACCAAATTCGCCATCGGTCTGTTCTTCGTCGCGGCGGGATTCGGCGTCATGTTCCTCGCCGCTCGGCTGGCTCAGAACGGCGTCCGGGTGAGCCCGCTCTGGCTGGTTGCCACGTTCTTCCTGCACGCCATCGGTGAGCTCCTGCTCAGCCCGGTCGGCATGAGCGCGATCAGCAAGCTGGCGCCGGCGCGGATCGTCGGGCTCACCATGGGGGTCTGGTATCTCGCGCTGTCGGTAGGCAGCTACCTGGGGGGGCGGGTGGCGAGCCTCTACGAAACGTTTACGCTGCCCCAGCTGTTCGGGACGGTGGGCCTGTACGCGTTGACGGCCGCGGTACTGATGGCGTTCATGATCAGGCCGATCCGACGGATGCTGGAGCGCTGACGGCGTAGACCAGCACCTCGCCGATATCGTCGTCCTCGTCGGCGGCCACCGGCCGCATCCCGACGTTCTCTGCCACCCGGAGGGCAGGCGTATTCCACACCGGCGCCAGCGCGCGCACCAGCTTGACCTCCGGATGGTGGAACGCCCAGCCGATCATCGCCCGGACGGCCTCGGTGGCGTAGCCGAGACCCTCGAAGGCCGGGTACATCGCGTAGCCGATCAGCACCGACCCATTCGCCTCCGGCCTGCCTCCGAAGGCCACCGAGCCGATCGCCCGCCTGGTGGCGCGCTCGGCGATGACCCAGTTCCACCACGGGGCCTCGTCCGGTTGGGCCCGCAACCGGTCCCGGACCACCGGAAGCGCCTCGGCCATGTACGGTGGGGGGGCGACGGGACGGGGGAAAGTGGCGCCGGTCAGCTCGCGCAGGCGCGCGGCATCACCCTGCAGAAGCGCTTCGATCGCCTCGAGGCCCAGGGGCGAGAGCTCCAGGCGCTCGGTGCGCACTGACATGTCGACCATCTGCCTATCCTCCCCCCGGCAACCCATGCGACGGATCTGCCGAAGCTATGTTCGCGGCCAGCTTCGTACCAGATAGGGATACCGCGCCGCCGCGGCTCCGCAAGAGCATCCGACCGGCAGGATCACCCGAGCGCCAGTACCTCGTCTCCCGCGATGACGAACGCCCGGTCCCCTGGTGCCGGCGACAGCAGGGAGAGGCCGGTGAAGCTCCCGAATGCCGGGAGAATCGCGACTTCAGGGCCCAACAGAAAGCAGGGAAGCCGCTCCACCTGCAGCGCGGGCCCGGCCAGCGCCAGGCCCGGATGCAGGTGTCCGGCGAGCGTGTACCCTTCGTTCGAGGTCGCCGGCTGGTGCCGAAGCACAAACGGCGGCACGAACGCCGGCGCGTTGAGGCAGTTGATCCGGAGGTCGTCGGGCGGATCGCCGGCGTGGCGGTCGTGGTTGCCCCGGATCAGCAGCATCTCGACCTCGCATCCCCGCCGCCACTCCCGGAGCTCGGCGAGCGTGCGGGTCGCGATCCGGCCTGCCCGGGCGTGAAACAGGTCGCCCAGCACGATCAGCCGCTCGGCCCCGGTGCGGACCAGTGCCGAGTCGAGACGGGTGAGATCGTCGTGGGTGGAGCCTTCCGGCACCGGGATGCCGGCCGCGCGAAAGGTCGCGGCCTTGCCCCAATGTAGATCCGCGGCGACCAGGGTTCGGGTGCGAGGCCAGAAGAGCGCCCGCTCCGGCAACAGCGCGACCTCTTCGCCCGCGAGCCGGAGACAGACTTCGCTCATGCTCCGCTCCGGAATCCGCGGCGGCTGCCCCGCGCGAAGTGGACTCTCTCGGCCGCGCGCTCCAGCGGAGCCATCATCCGGCGGATTCGGTCGGGCAGCTTCTCCGAGCTCACCTGCTCCCGCGCTCGGTCCACCAGCAGCGGGAACGCGAGTGGCGTGGGGCGCTCCACGTCGACCACGGTGACTCGACCGCTCCCGATCCGATCCAGCGCCCGGGCCAGCCGGCTCTGCTCCAGCTGGCGCTCGAGGACCTCGCGATGCGCCTGGAAGAGCAGCAGGTTTTCTGGGTCGTATCGCGCGAACACGTCATAGAGCAGCTCGCTCGACGCCTGCACCTGCTTCACACTCTTGCTGACTCCGGGGTACCCTTGGAAAATGAGGCCCGCGATTCGGGCGATCTCGCGGAATTGCCGCCGCGCGAGCTCCGCGGCGTTGAGGCTCGCCGGAATGTCATGCAGCAGGTGTGAGCTGGAGAGGAGGCCGGCCTCCAGGGCCTCATCGAGCGGCGCCCGCTCGGCCGACAGCAGCTCGAGCCCGTAGTCGTTGGCCGCGAGAGTGAAGGAGATGGGGCCGAGCTGAGCGATCCGGTAGGCGAAGAGCGCGGCAAGCCCTTCGTGCACCAGCCGGCCCTCGACTGGATAGAAGAAAAGATGGTGACCCTCGCGGGTGCGTACCCGCTCGACCAGCAGCTCGTCGGGCGCAGGCAGGCGCGACCAGCTGGCCTGCAGCTCGAGGATGGGGCGCACTGCTTCCATCTCGGCGCCGCGGTAGATCCCCCTCCGGGCCTGGTCCAGCTTGTCGCGAACCGCGGCGGCCAGCTCGGGCGAGATCGGCATGCGGGCGCCGGACCAATGGGGGACGCCGGAGCTCGACCGGCTGGTCTTCCGGACGTACGCCACCATCCCGCGCACCCGCACGAACTCAAGCACGCGGCCGGCAAAGGTGAACCGATCCCCCGGGCGGAGTCGGGCGATGAACGACTCCTCTACGGTGCCCAGCGCTCGGCCTCGTAGGTACTGGACCTTCATCGCGCTCTCGCTCACGATGGTCCCGATGGACAGCCGGTGCCGCAAGGCTACCGCGCGGCTCTCGACCACCAGGCGGCCCTCGCGCTCGACCACCTTGCTGTACTCCGGATAGGCGCCGAGCGCCTGGCCGCCGCGGGAGATGAAGTCGAGCACCCAGGCCCACTCCGGCCGGGTCAGGTCACGATAGGAGCGGGTGGTGCGCACTTCGTGGTACAGCTCATCCGGCAGGAAGCCGCCGCCCAACGCCACCGTCACCGCGTGCTGGGCAAGCAAGTCGAGCGGGCGTTCCACCGGCCGGCGTGCCTCGATCGAGCCGGCGTCGAGCGCGTCCCGAGCCGCCGCCACGTCGACCAGCTCGAGGGCGTTGGTCGGGACGCAGGTGAGCCGGCTGACCGAGCCTGGCTGATGGCCGCTCCGTCCGGCCCGTTGAATCAGCCGGCCGACCGCCTTGGGGCTCCCGACCTGCAGCACCCGGTCGACGGGAGTGAAATCCACGCCGAGGTCCAGCGTGGAGGTACACACGACGCAACGGAGCCGGCCGTCCCGGAGGCCATCCTCCACCCACTCGCGGGTGTCGCGGTCCAGCGAGCCGTGGTGCAGCGCCATGACGCCGGCCCAGTCGGGACGCTCGGCCAGCAGCGCCTGATACCAGAGCTCCGCAGTGGCGCGAGTGTTGGTGAACACCAGCGAGGTTTCCCCCTCCTCGATCGCGCGCACCACGTCGGGCAGCAGGCGAAGGCCAATCTGACCCGACCAGGGGAACCGCTCCATCGCCTCGGGGATCAGCGCATCGACCAGCAGCGCCTTGGGCACGAGCCCGGGGATGATCCGTCCCTGCCTCGGCGCGCCCTCGGCGTCGACGCCCAGGAGCGTGTCGCGCGCGACCTCCAGGTTACCCAGCGTGGCGGAGAGCCCCAGAGTGCGGAGTTCCGGTCGAAACTGCCGCAGCCGGGCGAGGTCGAGCTCGGTCTGAACTCCGCGCTTGGAGGCCATCAGCTCGTGCCACTCGTCGACCACCACGAGCTCCAGGTGGTCGAAGAGCTGGGCCGCGTCCTCCCGGGTAAGCAGGAGCGACAGGCTCTCGGGCGTGGTGATGAGCGCTGTCGGCAGCCGCTGCTGCTGGCGTGTGCGAATTCTCGCGGGGGTGTCGCCGGTGCGGGTCTCGACCGTCCAGGGAAGACCGAGGTCTTCGACCGGTGCGCGGAGCGCGGCCTCAGTATCGACCGCGAGTGCCCGGAGCGGCGTGATCCAGAGCACTCGGAGGGGCGGAGCGGCCGGCTTCCGCCGGCCAGGCGCGGGGTAGTCCCGCAGCCACTCCATCACGGACCCGAGCCATGCCGCGTAGGTCTTGCCGGTGCCGGTCGCAGCGTGCACCAGGCCGCTCTCACCATTGAGGTAGGCTTGCCAGACAGTCTCCTGAAAGGGGAACGGCGTCCAGTCGTGCAGGTCGAACCACTCGCGGACGCACTCGAGCGGCTCTCGCCCGCCGCATTCGACGGGACAAGCCCGTGGCCGTGGCGCGGGGGCGGCGGGAGGCGTCAATGCACGCTCCGCCCGGCGCCGTGCGGCACGGGCCCGCCGCAGATCGACCGCCAGCGCGGAGCCGCCGCCTCTATTGGATGTCACGCGGGGAAATGGCGTGAAGGTAGCGGCGCACCGAGTAGCGGACGGCCTGCTTCCCCGCGCTCAGGATGTTGCGCCCGAACCAGGCGCCATAGATCTGCTCGAACTCGAACGGCTCGACCGCGTCCCCGATGCGGCGCACCGCCGCCGCGTTCAGCGGGATGTAATTCGGGTAGCTGTACATGAAGCTCACAGTGCGGCGGTCCTGGGCCACCATGATGATGTCGCCGGTGAGCAGCGCACCCTCACCGTCCGCGCCCTGGGCCCAATGGAGGACCGTGCCGCCGGCGAAATGACCGCCGCAGTGGATCAAGGTGACCCCGGGCGCGAGCTCCCGCGCCGGACCATCCCAGAAGACGACGGGCCGCTCCGGCCGGACCACCCACGGCGCATCCGCAGCGTGCAAGTAGATGGGGATGTCGCCCAGCGCGCGACTCCACTCGATCATCGAGGAGTAGTAGTGCGGGTGGGAGATGGCGATGGCGCGGACCCCGCCGAGCGTCTGAATCGCGGCGACGCTGGCGTCGTCCACCAGGCTGATGCAGTCCCACAGCACCCCGCCTTCCGCTGTCCGCAGGTGGAGCGCCCGTTGGCCGATGGCGAAGGCCGGCTCGGTGCCGATCCCTACCAGTCCCGGGCCTTCGACTTCGACCTTGTTTCGGTGATCCCGTCGGAGCTCGTCGAGGGTAGTCCAGAGCTGGCCCTTCCAGCCGACGTACTGCCGCTCCTCGGTGCAGATGACGCACTGCTCGGGCGGAAGCGGCGAGTCGGGGTACTGGGTACCGCAGGTGGAGCAGATGAAATTCGCCATGGGAGAAGAGTAATGCGCAGTCGCTTGGCGATTGTCCGGCCCCAGCGCTGACCGACGCTCGCGACCGTTCGCGCCTCAGGCCATCCGCGCCGCCAGTTGGCCCACCGTCGCCACCGCTCTCCCCAGCGCCTCGGGCGAGGCGCTCGCGTAGCTCATCCGAAGGAACGATCCCGTCGCCTCCGCCGGGAACCAGTGTCGGCCCGGGCTCACCAGGATTCTGGCAGCGGCGGCTCGGCGGGCGAGCTCCACGTCGTCCACTTTATCCGGCAGCCGAACCCACATGTGGATTCCTCCGGCCGGCACCAGCGCCAGGCTGGCCTCCCCGAAATGCTGGCGGACCCCGGCGGCCATTCGATCCCGGCGCTCGGCCAACGCCGCCCGAAGCGCCCGCAGGTGACGGGGCCACGCCGGGGAAGTCACCACCTCGAGGGCGGCTTCCTGAATGGGACCGGGCACGAAGAAATCACTGATGGCGCGGCTTGCGCCGAGCCGGGTGAGCGCGGCGCCGCGGGCGCAGATGGCACCGATCCGGAGCCCGGGTGCTGCCGATTTGGTGAGCGATCGAAGATAGACGCAGTGCCCGTGGGGATCGTTCCTGATCAGCGGCCGAGGTGGGTTGGGCTCCAGGCTCAAATCGCGGCACCAGTCGTCCTCGATCAGGAGCGCGCCGGCCGACGCAACCACGTCCAGCACCTGCCGACGCCGCTCCACCGAGAGCGACGCGCCGGTGGGATTCGCGAACGTGGGCTGGGCATAGAAGAGCCGGGCGCCCGTACGGGCGAAGGCTCGTGCGAGGAGGTCGGGGATGACCCCGTCGCGATCGGTCGGGACGGGCACGAGCTCGAGCCCCGCGGCCCGGGCCGACACCATGGCGCCCAGGTAGGTCGGTGATTCGACCAGCACGGGCGCTCCGGGATTGGCGAGCGCGCCGAAGGCGGTCGTGATCGCGGCCTGTGACCCGGGACAGATCAGGACCTCGCGCGGGGTGATCGGGTCGCCAATCTGTTGGGCGAACCAGGCCCGGAGCGGCTCGATGCCTTCGAGCGGCATCCGGCCCCAGACGCCGGGCCGGCGGGCGGCGCGGGCCATCGCGGTGGCCACGAGCGACAGCGCCTGCAGATCCTCCGAGGGATAGCCGCCGGCCAGGTTGACCGATCCCGCACTCGGCGGAGTCAGGATCGCTTCGATGGCGTCGACTGCGACGCGGGCCGGACCGAGGGCCAGCGCCTGCCACCCGAAGTCCACGGCCGCCGGTGCCACAGAACGCTCGGCGATGAAGGTCCCATGGCCAGGCCGCGCGTCGATGAGTCCCTCGTTGACCAGCGTGGCGACCGCGTGGCGCACGGTGACCGGGCTGACCTGGTGCCGGGCCATCAGCGTCCGGACCGAGGGCAGCCGCTTGCCCGGCTCCAGCCGGGCGATGTCGCGCCGGAGCAGTTGCACCAACCGGGACATACTGCTACTCTGTTTCATGAGAGCCAACGATAGCGCTACTGCGGCGGTTAGGAAAGCGCTTCCCCATCCGGTGCCGCTCCGGGACCTCCTGCTGGACGCCGCACAGCGCGGCATCCGCTACCGCGAATCGCTCGAGACCCGCCCGGTCGCGCCGAGCCCGGCCGCGCTCGCCGGGCTCGACCGCCTGCGACACCCACTCCCGGCCACCGGCACCGATCCCCGGCAGGTGCTGGCGCTGCTCGACGAGGTGGCCTCGCCGGCCACGATCGCCACGGCCGGTGGCCGATACTTCGGCTTCGTGAACGGCAGCTCGTTGCCGGTCACGATCGCCTCCAACTGGCTCGCCACGGCGTGGGACCAGAACTGCGCCCTCCACAGCATGTCGCCCGCCACCGCGGTCATCGAAGAGATCGCGCTGCAATGGACGGTGGAGCTGCTCCGCCTCCCGCCCGAGTGCGGGGGCGCCCTCGTCACCGGCGCCACCATGGCGAACTTCACGGCTCTCGCCGCCGCACGGCACGCCATCTTGCGCCGGGCCGGATGGGACGCCGACAACGATGGCCTGTTCGGCGCGCCTCCGATCACGGCGGTGGTCGGCGGTGAGGTGCACTCCACGGTTGTTCGGGTGCTCGGCCTCCTGGGCCTCGGCCGGAATCGCGTCGTCCGGCTCCCGGTCGACGGCCAGGGCCGGATCCGGCCCGGGGCCTTCCCCCCGCTCGATAGTCCCGCGATCGTCTGCATCCAGGCGGGCAACGTCAACACCGGGGCGTTCGATCCGGCACGGGAGATCTGCGCCTGGGCCCATGAGGCGGGCGCCTGGGTGCACGTCGACGGTGCGTTTGGGCTCTGGGCCCGGGCGGTGCCGTCGCTCGATCGCCTGGTCGACGGCCTCGACCATGCCGATTCCTGGGCCACCGACGGTCACAAGTGGCTCAACGTTCCCTACGACTGCGGCATCGCGCTGGTGCGAGACCAGTCGTCGCTCCGCGCGGCCATGGCGATGAGCGCGGCCTATCTTCCGCCCTCGGGCATTCGCGATCCGATGCACTACTCCCCAGACGGCTCCCGGCGGGCCCGCGGCGTCGACGTGTGGGCCGCGTATCAGCAGCTCGGCCGCCAGGGCGTGGCCGACCTGGTGGAGCGGTGCTGCCGGCACGCCGCCCGAATCGCCCAGCTGCTGCGTGAGGCCGGTCAGGAGGTGCTGAACGAGGTGGAGCTGAATCAGGTGCTGGTGGCCTTCGGCGACGAAGCCGAGACCCGGCGGGTCATCGCCCGGCTGCAGAGCGACGGCGTCTGCTGGTGTGGCGGCACCCGATGGCAGGGGCGGGAAGCGATGCGCATCAGCGTGTCGTCGTGGGCTACCACCGACGCCGACGTCGAACAGTCGGTTGCGGCGATCCTGCGAGCCGCCGGCTGATGGGCGCGCGACTGTTGGCACCGATGCAGCTTCGCGTGCCGGAGCCGGGATTTCGCATCGTGCCGGCCGCCGAGCTGCGGGGGCTCATTGGTCCGGAAGCGCTGGCCGATTGGGCTGGGTTCGCCAGGAGCTGGAACGAGCTGGACGTCGATCATTTCATGGCGGATGGCGGTCGCTATCGCCGGCGGCGGTTCGGCTGCTTCTCGGTCACGGCCTCGACCATCGTCCGCAAGCCGCACCAGCCCCACTATCAGGAGCGGGCCTACAATTCGTTGAACGGCGGCATCGAGCGGTGGTTCGAGCCGGTCACCGACCTGATTGCTGCGCATCCGATCACCCAGCGGATCCTGGCGATCTGCCGCAGCGCGTTCGCCGCCTCGACCCAGGGCCCGGTGCCCGACCGCTGGCACGTCGAGATGCACCAGTTCCGGATCGAGCCCGACGGGGCGCACGAAGGGAAGCCGACGCCCGAGGGAATGCATCGCGACGGCGTCGACTGGGTGCTGGTGACGCTGGTGGCGCGCCGCAACGTCGCCGGCGGTGTCACCGCGATCGGCGACGAGCAGCAACGGCCGCTCGGCACGTTCGAGCTGCGGGAGCCGCTCGACGCGGTGCTCCTCGATGACCGGCGGGTCTGGCATGGGGTCACCCCGCTGAAGGTGAGCATCGCCGGGCAGCCCGCCTACCGAGACGCCCTGGTGGTCACGTTCCGCGCGGAGCCCCCGGCCACGCCGTAAGCCAGACTACTGTCCGCCGCCCGGCCCCAGCAGCGCCCGCACCGTTTCGATCGTGTCCGCCTGCTCCGGCCGCTTGTCGTCACGCCAGCGAGCCATCCGGGGAAACCGGACCGCGACGCCCGACTTGTGCCGGCTGGAGCGCTGAATGCCCTCGAACGCGAGCTCGAACACCAGCTCGGGCTTGACCGTACGCACGGGGCCGAATTTCTCCAGCGTATTCCGCCGGACGAAGGCGTCCACCCGGCGGATCTCCTCGTCGCTGAGCCCGGTGTAGGCTTTGGCGAACGGCACCAGCCGGTCTCCATCCCAGATGCCGAAGGTGTAGTCGGTGAAGAGGCCGGCCCGCCGGCCGCTCCCCGGCTGGGCGTAGATCAGCACGGCGTCCACGCTGAGCGCCTCGACCTTCCATTTCCACCAATCGCCCCGGCGGCGGCCGACGCCGTAGGCGCTCTCCAGGCGCTTGAGCATCAACCCCTCCGCTCCCACCTCCCGGGCGCGTCTCCGCGCCCCCGCCAACTCGGCCCAGGTCTCCGCCGGGATGACTGGTGACAACATCAGTCGCCCCGCGGAGGGAATGTGCTCCAGGAGCCTGGCGAGACGGCGGCGGCGCTCCCGAAACCCAAGCGCCCGGAGATCCTCGCCCGACTCCTCCAGCAGGTCGTAGGCGACCAGTGCCACCGGCACCTCCGCCAGAATCTTGGCGCCGAGCGTGGTCCGCCCGATCCGGCGCTGCAGCTGTGCGAAGGGGAGCGGCCCGCCCTCTGCCCAGGGGAGGAGCTCGCCGTCGAGCACCGTCCCGTCCGGCAGCAGCGCGGCCGCTTGCTCCACCTCGGGAAAGCGGCCGCTCAGAAGCTCCTCGCCCCGGGACCAAAGGAATGTGCGGCCCGTGCGGCGGACGAGCTGGGCACGGATGCCGTCCCATTTCCACTCCGCCATCCATTCCGCGGGATCACCCAGGAGGGCCGGATCGTCCTCCAGTGGGTACGCGAGATAGAAGGGATAGGGCCGGCTCACGTCGGCGTCGCGGGTGTCGGTGGCCACCAGCCGCTGGAAGAACTCTGGGGTCGGATGCCATGCTCCCATCAGCCGGTGGGCGATCACGCCCTCTTCCACCCCGCTCACCTCCGCCAGGGCTCGGACCACCAGCCCCGAAGACACCCCCACGCGGAAGCTGCCGGTGATCAGCTTGTTCCACACGTAGCGCTCCCAGCGGTCGAGCTCTCGCCAGGCCCGCAGCATCATCTCGCGCTGCACCGATTCGTCCTGATCGCGCAGCGTCATCAACCGCTCCTCGACCCACCATGCGAGCGGCTGGTCGGCGGAGCTCTCCCGATCGGGCAGCAGCAGGGTCACGGTCTCCGCCAGATCGCCCACGGCGTGGTAGCTCTCCTCGAAGAGCCAGTCGGGAATTCCCGCCTCTGCCGCGGCCCAGGTCCGGAGGCGGGGAGACCCGACCAGCCGCTTGGGGCGGCGGCCGATCAGAAAATGGATCGCCCAGGCCGCGTCGCCCGGCGGCGAGCTACGAAAGAACTCGGCGAGCGCCGCCACCTTGCCGCTGGTCGCGCTGGTCTCGTCGAGCGCCGTGTAGAGCCGGGCGAAGGCTTTCATGGGTACTCCGGCGAGGCCACGGCCGCGTCGGCGTCGCGCTCCTCGTCGTCCCGTTCGCCTTCGAAGCGAGTCTGGACCAGGTGAGCTTCGAGGCCCCGCTCACGCAGCCAGCGGACCACCACGCTGGAGTAACCGTGGGTGACCCAGATCCGCGAGGCGCCGGTCGCGTCGATCGCGGCCATTAGACCGGGCCAATCCACGTGGTCGGACAAGGCGAATCCGCGATCGAGCGCGCCCCGCCGGCGGGCGCCGCGAACCAGCATCCAGCCCGAGGCAAAGCCCGTCGCCTGGTTTCCGAATCGCCGGGTCCAAGGAGAGCCGTCAGCGGACGGTGGGGCGAGCACGAGCGCCTGGCTCCAATCGGCGCCGCGCTCCACCGTGGCCGCGTGGGTAGTGAGAGGAAGCTGGACCCCGGCGGCCAAGTACGCCTGGGTCATCCGCTCGACCGCTCCATGGGTGAAGATCGGCCCCAGCGACGGATCGAGACCGGCGAGCAGCCGCTGCGCCTTCCCCAGCGCGTACGCGAAGAGCAGCGTGGCCTTGCCCGCGCGCTGGTTGGCGCGCCACCAGGCGTTGATCTCGGCGAATACCTCCTGCTGCGGCGGCCAGCGGTAGATTGGCAGGCCGAAGGTCGACTCGGTGACGAAGGTGTGGCAGCGCACCGGCTCGAACGCGGCGCAGGTCGGGTCGGGGTCGATCTTGTAGTCTCCCGAGACGACCCAGACCTCGCCCTGGTATTCCATCCGGACCTGGGCCGATCCGAGAATGTGCCCCGCGGGATGCAGCGACACGCGGACGCCATTGATCACGATGGCTTCGCCGTAGGCGAGTGCGCGGATCCGAGCATCCCGGTCGAGCCGGGCGCGGAGCGGCGGCAGGCCGGAGGTGGTGGTCAGATAGGAGCCACATCCCCAGGCCACGTGGTCGCCGTGCGCGTGCGTCACCACGGCGCGAGGCACCGCGCCCCACGGGTCGACGTGAAAGTCGCCGGCCTCGCAATAGAGGCCGTGATCGGTCAGGCGGAGCAGCGTGGCCACGTCAGTCGGGCTCGATCGTACCGCAGGCGATCCGGTCGCCCGAGCCGTCGCTCGGTTCACTGGATTGATCACCCGCCTCGGCGTGCACCACGATCGCGGTGCCCTCCGGTCGCAGCAGCGAGGACGGGCCCGGCCGGAGGAGCGCCGGGTCGAGCGGAAAGGTGGTGTCCGCCGAGCCGTCCGCCTGGACCAGGAGGTCGGGCAGATCGCGCAGGCGGGGGCCGGCAGAGCTGAAATCAGGTGGTGCGCACTGGCCGGTCGCGTGGACCTGGAGCCCGTGAAGTCCGGGCGCGAGACCGCCGACGCTGAGGCCCACACTGGTGCCGGTGTCCGTGGCCGTGAAGATCGCGAGGCCTACCTGTTTACCGCTCGAATCGGTGAGCTTCGCAGTGGCGGTCGGCTTGGGCAGGGGTCGTCCGCCCGGGCCGGGCGGCCGGCCGGCGCAGGCGGTGAGCCCGCAGACCGAGAGAAGGAGTGAGCCGAGCAGTGTGGCGCGGCCGGGCTCGATCCAAGCGTTGCGCATCCGAGGACTGTGGCGGCTCAACGCGTGCGGCGCTGGTACGTTCCCATGAGACTGACGTCGCCCAGGATGTGGCCGGACATCGCCTCCTCCAGATCCGCCCGGCTCGCACCCGGAGCGAGATTGAGCAGCGCATCGAGCGCATAGAGCCGGAAGAAGTAGCGGTGGGGGTTGCCCGGCGGAGGACAGGGGCCGTTGTATCCAAGGTGGCTGCTGTCGTTGGTGCCCTGACGTGCGCCCGAAGGGAGCTGAGGCAGCGCGGGCACGCCCTCCTCCAGCTCGACCGCGTCCGCCGGCAGGTTGAAGATCACCCAGTGGACCCAGATGCCCCGGGGCGCGTCGGGATCTTCGCAGAGGAGCGCCAGGCTCCGGGTCTCCCCGGGCGCGCCGCTCCACGCGAGGGTGGGTGAGCGGTCATCCCCGTCGCAGGTGAAGGCAGCCGGGATCGGCTGCCCCTGGCGGAATGCCGGACTGCTCAGTTCCATGTCATCCTCCCGCGTGAATCCACAGACGCACGGCCATGGCGACGAGGAACACGGCGAAGAGCCGCTGCAAGGTGATCACCGGCAGCACCTCGGCGATCCGGGCGCCGACGCCGGCGCCGAGAAAGAGCCCCAGAGCAATGAGCAGCGAGGCAGAGACGTTCACCTGACCGTTCTGATAGTAGGTGTAGGCGCCGAGGAGCCCGACCGGCAGCAGCAGCGATGCGAGAGAGGTGCCCAGCGCGGTCTTCGTCGAAAAGTTGGTCAGGGTCACGAGGGTGGGCACGATGAGCAGGCCCCCGCCGATTCCGAACAGTCCCGAAAGCACGCCCGCGGCAAGTCCGATCGCCAGAAAGATGAGCCCCATGTACGCCTTGCACTCCCTTCGGTGTGGGTGGATGCAGACCCGTGAAAGGTAAGGGCGGACGAGGAGCACGTCGATGCGCCGCACCAGAGCATCGCGCACCGCTCAGGTGAGCGCCTCGTGTGAACGCCTCGTGTGAGCGCCTCGTGTGAGGGCGATCACAGCCTCAGCACGCCGAACAGGCAGGTTTGAGCGTATGGGAGCCAAGGATTTCTTGAGTGGCGCGGCACTCGGCGCCGGATTGGTCTACTTCCTGGATCCGGAGCGTGGGGAAGCGAGAAGAACTCGCGCGCGCGTGCGCATCACCCGGATGACTGTCCGATCCGGCGCGCCCGCCGCCGAGCCGATGGCGGTGCGTCGATACGGAAGCCGGGCAGGAGACATCGGCGGGTTGGAGGCCGCGAATCTGACCCGTAGCGGCCCGGCATCCCGCTCACTCGTGGAGCTGATACTGGCGCTGGCCGGCGGCGTCCTCTCCCTCTACGGCCTCTCCCGCCGGGGTGTTGTCGGCTCCGCCACGCGCACCGTGGGCGTCGGTCTGCTGGCCGCCAACCTCCGGACCGGCGTGGCCGGCCGGGGTCCGCGCCGGGGCGAGCGGCGCCGGACGATCGATATCCAGAAGACGCTGCACATCGCAGCGCCGGTCGAACGGGTGTACGCCTTCTGGACCAACTACGAGAACTTCCCGCTCTTCATGTCGAACGTGCGGTCGGTGACCGACCTCGGCGCCGGACGCTCCCATTGGGTGGTGAGCGGACCCGCGGGCGTTCCGGTCGAATGGGACGCGGTGATGACGCAGGATACACTCAACGAAGCGATCGCCTGGCGCAGCGAGCCCGGCTCCACGCTGGAAAACGCGGGCGTCATCCGCTTCCGGACGGAGGGGGTCGGAACCGGAATCGACTTCCGACTCTGCTACAACCCTCCGGGCGGCGGTGCCGGCGCGGCCGTGGCCGAGCTCTTCGGGGCGGATCCCCGCGCCAAATTGAACGAGGACCTCGGGCGGATGAAGGCCTTGCTCGAGAGTACCGTGAGGAGTGAGACGCATGGCCAAGAATCTGGGTCGTGACTTCGCCACCATGTCGGAGGATGAGCGGCGCCGCTTCGCACTGGAGCAGCCGGATGCGGGCGAGACTGCGCCGGAGGAGCTCGATCTGGAAGACCCGCGCGACGAGGACCGGATTGGTCGCCACTACGCCTCCCCGGCCGACGAAGTGGCGGATCCGGACCACCGGGATGGGCTGAGCGCCACCCTCGACGACAAACAGCACGACCGGGAGGTCGCCAAAGGCGCCCGGCCCGCCAACTCGCGCCGCCGGTCCGGCAAGCGATGACCAAACCGCGCAAGGCCCGGAGTCGCCGCGGGCGGCTCGTGGCGGCGGCAGTAGTGTGCGTGGCCCTCGCGTGGCGCCTGCGTCGGCCCCGGGCCGCCTACGACCTCGCCGGACGGACGGTGCTGATCACCGGTGGCTCCCGCGGCCTGGGGCTCGCCCTCGCCCAAGCCGCGTCAGCGATGGGGGCACGGGTAGCCATCTGCGGCCGGGACGCCGGCTCCCTGGAGCGCGCGCGCTCGCTTCTTCAGAGACGAGGGGGAGAGGTCGTCGCGATCCCGTGCGACGTCCGGCACCAAGCCTCGGTGCGCCAGCTGATCGAATCGGTTCGGGTGCGGCTGGGACCGGTGGACGTGCTGATCAACAACGCGGGCGTAATCGAGGTCGGCCCAGCCGGGGCGATGTCACTGGCGGACTATCAGGAGGCGATGGACACCAACTTCTGGGGTGTGCTGCACGCCACTGCCGCCGTGTTGCCCGACATGCAGGCCCGCGGCAGTGGCAGGATCGTGAACATCACGTCGGTCGGGGCCAAGATCGGGGTGCCTCATCTGATCCCCTACAGCGCGAGCAAGTTTGCGGCGCTGGGCTTGACTCAGGCGCTCCGGGCCGAGCTCGCCGCCGAGGGGATCGCGGTGGTGGCGGTGGTGCCCGGGTTGATGCGTACGGGCAGCCCACGCAATGCCATCTTCCGCGGCAGGCACCGCGCCGAATACGCCTGGTTCAGCATCGCGGATTCTCTGCCGGGTCTCTCGATCTCGGTCAAGCGTGCCGCCCGCCTCATTCTGGCGGGCTGCGCCCGGGGAGACGCCGAAGTCCGTTTCCCCCTCTCCACTTGGCTCGCGGCGGCCGCCAACGGACTCGCGCCCGAGCTCACCAGCAAGGCCCTGGGCGTCGCCGCGCGCCTGCTCCCGCGAATGGACCCGACCACGGGCATGCGCCTCAGCGGGCGGGAAAGCCAGTCGCCGGTCTCGCCATCATGGCTCACCTGGCTCGGCGATCGTGCCGCGCGCCGGTACAACCAGATCGCGCCTCAGGAGCCGGCCCGCGGCTGACTCACTTACCACGCACACGAAAGGACGGCGATGACTTCGACGTATGACGGCGTACGCTCCGGCGGATGGGAGCATCTGGATCCCCGGGACGTCCGACGAGAGGTGAATGTGGGCCGGACCGAGCGGTGGATCTCCGGCCTCGCGGGTCTGACCCTCGTAGGCTACAGCCTCCGACAGAAGCGTCTTCGCGGAGTATTGCTGCCGCTCGGGGGAGAGCTCATTCGCCGCGGGGTCACCGGCCGCTGTCCCGTCAACCGGGCGCTGGGCCGCAACTCCGCGCAGGGTGAGGGCCGAACCAGCCGGGTGGCCAGCCTCCGGCATGGCGACGGGACTCGGGTGGAGCAGTCGGTCACGATCAACCGGGCGCGAGAAGACCTGTTCCGATTCTGGCGGAACTTCGAGAACCTGCCGCGCTTCATGGACAACCTCGAGTCGGTCACTCGGCTGGATGACCGGCGCTCTCACTGGGTGGCCAAGGGCCCGGCGGGCACCAGGGTCGAGTGGGATGCGGAGATCCATAACGAGATCGAGAACGAGTTGATCGCCTGGCGCTCGCTCCCGGACTCCGATGTGGACCACGCGGGCTCGGTCCATTTCACGCCCCGGGGCGACGGCACCGAGGTTCGGGTGATTCTGCGGTATTCCCCCCCGGCCGGGAAGCTCGGGACCGCGGCGGCCAGGCTCGCGGGAGAGGATCCCGCTCGGCAGGTGGCCGACGATCTCCGCCGCTTCAGACAGGTGATGGAGGCGGGTGAAGTCTCGCCGGCCTGACGATCCCGCCTGGGACTGCATCGTCGTGGGCGGCGGCCCCGCGGGCTTGAGCGCCGCACTCATGCTCGGCCGCTGCCGCCGGCGGGTGCTGGTCTGCGACCTCGGCGCGCCGCGCAACTGGTGGTCCCGAGAGATCCACGGATTTCTCACCCGAGACGGCACGCCTCCCTCCGAGCTCCTGCGGCTCGCCCGCGACGAGCTCCGGCGATACCAGAGCATCGAGCTGCGCCACGCGAACGTGGTGGATGCCGCGCCCGAGGCCGACGGGTTCGCCGTGCGCTGCGCCGACGGGACGCTGCTCCGGAGCCGGAAGCTGTTGCTGGCCACCGGGGTGGTCGACGAGATCCCGGAGATCGAGGGCCTCGCGCCGCTGTACGGCCTGAGCGTGCATCACTGTCCCTACTGCGATGCCTGGGAATGGCGCGATCAGCCGATTGCCGTCTACGGCCAAGGGGAAGCTGGCGCCGGCCTCGCGCTGGCCCTCACGGTCTGGACCGATGATCTGGTGCTCTGCACCGACGGGCCGGCGGAGCTGCCCGAGCACCTGCGCGAGAGGCTGGACGCTGTCGGCGTGCCCCTGCGGGAGGAGCGGGTACTTCGGCTCGACGGCGCCGACGGCCAGCTGGAGCGGGTGGTCTTCCTCGATGGAAGCAGCGTGGACCGCCGGGCGCTCTTCCTGGCCGCCGGCCACCACCAGCGCTCCGACCTGCCGGGCCGCTTGGGATGCGCGTTCACCGAGGCCGGGGCGGTGGACACCGGAAAGTGCGAGTCCACTAACCTGCCGGGCCTTTACGTTTGCGGCGACGCGTCGCGGGAGGCGCAGTTCGTGGTGGTGGCCGCGGCCGAAGGGGCGGAGGCCGGCATGGCCGTGAATCAGGCGCTGCTCCGGGAGGATCTCGCCCGGATCAGGCCTCAGAAGAGCAGCTCGAAACCCAGTCGGGCCAGCCTGGGCACGCCGTAGCAGACCGGCTGGCGCAGCCGCGCCGCCACAGCAGCAGCTCCCCACGATGAGCAGGACCCTTCTCAATCCGAACCTTGTCGACGCTCGCGGCATCCAACGCAGTTGGACGCTGTGTTCGGATGTGGGATTTGTCGATCCCATGACCGAACGCTCGAACTGGATCCCAACCCCAGGGCCGACTGGCAACCCTTTGTACGACCGTGCTTTGCGGGTTCGCCTCAGGTGGCACGCACCTTTCATAGGGCAGGGCGTGCGATTCATCATGCGACGAGTGAGGCAGCAGCGTGGACATTCCGAGGGAACCAGCCAAACGCGGACGCAAGCGGCTCATGTATGGGGGCCTGGGGCTCCTGGCCATCGTGCTGGCGACGGTCGGCCTGCGCAACCTGAAGCCGGCCGCCCCCAAGGTCGACCGCGCGGCCGTCTGGGTGGATTCCGTAGTGCGTGGGCCCCTGGTGATCGAAGTGCGCGGCCCGGGTACCCTGGTGCCGGAGAGGATCCGCTACATCTCCGCCGTGACGGCCGGCCGGGTCGAGCAGCGGCTGGCCCAGCCCGGCCAGGAAGTGACGGCCGAGACGGTCCTGCTGGAGATGAGCAACCCCGACGTCCAGCTCCAGGCACTCGAGTCCGAGCGCCAGCTCAGCGTGGCCCAAGCTGATCGGGTGAACCTCCGCGCCACGCTCGCCACCCAGCGGCTCAACCAGGAGGCGACGGTCGCGGCGGCGAAGGCCGCGTTCCTCGATGCCAAGCGGACGGCGGACGCCTCCGACTCGCTCGCGGCCAAGCAGCTCATCTCGACCAGCGAGGCCAGCCGGGCGCAGGATCGGCTGGAGGAGCTGAGCACCCGGTTCAAGGTCGAGCAGGAACGGCTGCAGGTGATGACCCAGGCCGCCGACTCGCAGCTCGCGCTGCAGCAGGCCCAGGTGAACCGGCTGCGGGACGTGACCGAGTTCCAGCGCGGCCGGATCCGCTCCATGGTGGTGAAGGCCGGCGCGAACGGCACGCTGCAGGAGCTCTCCCTCGAGGTGGGGCAGTGGGCCCAGTCGGGCGCGTCGCTCGCCCGGATCGTGGAGCCGGGCCGGCTCAAGGCGGTGCTTCGCATTCCGGAGACGCAGGCCAAGGACGTCACTCTGGGTCAACCCGCCGCGATCGACACCCGCAACGGAATCGCCCGCGGGAAGGTGTCGCGGATGGACCCGGCGGTGCTCAACGGCACCGTCACGGTGGACGTATCGCTGGAAGGCGAGCTGCCCCGCGGCGCCCGGCCGGACCTGTCGGTCGATGGCACCATCCAGGTCGAGCGGCTGGACAACGTGCTCCACGTCGGGCGGCCCGCGTATGGGCAGGCCGGGAGCACGGTAGGCCTGTTCAAGCTGATCGAGGACGGCACCACCGCGGTACGGGTGAACGTCCGGCTGGGCCGCACGTCGGTCAACACCGTCGAGGTGCTGGGCGGCCTCCAGCCGGGTGACAAGGTGATCATCTCCGACATGTCCCGCTGGGATGGGTTCGACCGCGTGAGAGTCGAATGACCGCAACGATGGGCATGGGCCATGGCTCGTGCTGGCTAACCGACGTGACCGCGCAGGACCCGGGAGTCGTGGCTCATCGCCCATCCCTCATTGATTCACCGCCAATCGCCAAGGCCCGAGACTCCCATGACTGAGCCCCTGATCTCGCTGACAGGCATCAAGAAGGTCTTCTACACCGACGAGGTCGAGACCCACGCGCTGTCCGACATTCACTTGGAGATCCAGCGAGGCGAGTACCTGGCGATCGCGGGGCCGTCGGGCTGCGGCAAGACGACCCTGCTATCGATCCTCGGCCTGCTCGACTCACCCACCGACGGGACCTACGTGCTGGACGGCCAGCCGGTGGCCAAGCTCTCCGCCGCCGACCGGGCCCGGGTCAGGAACCGGCAGATCGGATTCATCTTCCAGGCGTTCAACCTGATCGGTGACCTCACCGTGTACGAGAACGTGGAGCTGCCGCTCACCTATCGCGGTATGGCGGCGGAGGAGCGCCGCCGCCGGGTGCAGGCGGCGCTGGAGCGGGTGGGCATGTCGCACCGGATGAAGCACTTCCCGGCCCAGCTCTCGGGCGGCCAGCAGCAGCGCGTGGCGGTTGCGCGCGCCGTGGCCGGCGACCCGGCCATCCTCCTCGCCGACGAACCCACCGGCAATCTCGACTCCACCAACGGCGAAGCGGTGATGGAGCTGCTGCGCGAGCTGCACCAGGGCGGCGCCACCATCTGCATGGTGACCCATGATTCCCGCTACGCTCGCCACGCCGGCCGCTCGGTCCACCTGTTCGACGGCAAGGTGGTCGAGGAGCGCCAGCTGACCGCGGTCAGTTAGCCCATTTCCATCAGGACCGTTTGCCATGGATTCGATTCTCCAGGATATCCGCTACGCGCTCCGGCAGCTTCGCCGTACGCCGGCGTCCACCGCCGCGGCCGTCGCCTGTCTCGCCCTCGGGATCGGGGCGAACACCGCGATCTTCTCGGTGATCAATGCGGTGCTGGTGCGGCCGTTGCCGTATCCGGCCCCCGACCGCCTGGTGATGGTCTTCGCGGCCAACGAGTCCCGGCACCGCGACCGCAATGTGGTGTCTCCGGGAGATTTCCTGGACTGGAAGGCGCAGAACCAGGTCTTCGAGCGGATGGCCGGAGTGTACGAGGTGCGGATGAACCTGACCGGCGGAGGCGAGCCGATCGAGGTTCCGGTCCAGCTCGCGACCTCCGATCTCTTCCCCCTGCTGGGCCTCCGCCCGATTGTTGGCCGGGCCTACACCGCCGAGGAGGACGCGCCCGGCGGACCGCCGGTTGTGGTCCTGAGCCACGGGCTTTGGCAGCGGCGCTTCGGCGGATCGAGGAACGTGGTCGGCCAGACGCTCTCGCTGGACGGCAAGCCCCACACGATCATCGGGGTGCTCCCACCGGGCGCAGGGATCGTGGGTCTTCCGCACGCACCCGAGCTCTGGGTTCCGTTCGCCCTCGATCCCGCCACTGACTATCGCGCGAGCTCAGGGCGGTTCATGCTGGCTCTCGCACGGCTCAAGCCCACGGTCAGCCGCGCCCAGGCCCAGGCGGCGATGGGCACGATCGCCCGTCGGCTGGCGGACGTGCATCCCGACTTCAACAGCGGCTGGTCGGTGAATCTGGTGCCGATGCGCGACATGGCCACGGGCCAGGTACGGCGCACGCTACTGGTGCTGGCGGGTGTGGTAGTCCTGGTGCTGCTGATCGCCTGCGCCAACGCGGCCAATCTTCAGCTCGCCCGGGCGACGGCGCGCCGGCGGGAAATCGCCGTCCGGGCGGCGCTCGGAGCGAGCCGCTCGCGGGTGGTACGCCAGTTCCTGGCGGAGAGTCTCCTGCTCGCGCTCGTTGCGGGGATGGCCGGCGTGCTGCTTGCCGTCTGGCTGACGGACGCGCTGGTGGCGCGGGCCGCCGTGGAAATTCCTCGATTGGGTGAGGTCCACGTCGATCTCGCCACCCTGGGGTTCACCCTCGTCATCTCCTCGGCCGCCGGCATCCTCTTCGGGTTGGTCCCGGCCGTCCACGCGGGCCGGGCCGACCTGCACGAATCTCTGAAGGAAGGCGGACGCGCCTCCTCAGGCGGAGGGGCCAGGACGCAGGCCGTGCTGGTCGCGGCTCAGGTCGCACTGTCTCTGGTGCTCCTGGTCGGTGCCGGGCTGCTGCTCAAGAGCTTCGCGCGTCTGCAGCAGGTCGATCTCGGCTTCGACCCCGAGCACGTGCTCACCGCCCGGGTCACGCTGCCCGAGCTGCGGTACCCGAAACCCGAGCAGCAGGTTGCCTTCTTTGACGCGGCGCTGAGCCGGCTGCGCGCGCTTCCTGGCGTGAGCGCCGCGGGCGGGATCAACTGGCTTCCGCTCTCCGGCCTCCGCTCCGCCACGAGCTTCTGGTTCGAGAACCGCCCGGCACCGCGTCCCGGCGAGAAGCTGGGCACCGACGTCCGCGCGGTAGATCCGGATTACTTCCGGACCATGCGGATCGCGTTGCTCCAGGGGCGGGCGCTCACGCCGGCCGACGGGCCACTGCAGCCCCGATCCGTGGTGGTGAGCGAAAGCTTCGTGCAGCGGTACCTGCCCGGAGAGAAGCCACTGGGGCAGCGAATCGTCATGCCCTGGGGCGATACGCTCACGGCAACCATCGTGGGCGTCGTCGCCGACGTGAAGCACACCGGCGTCGATTCAGCCGCCAGCCCGACGACGTATTGGCCGCTGGAGCAGTTCCCGTCGAACTTCATGAACCTGGTCCTCCGCACAAGCGGCGATCCCGCAGAACTCGCGCTCACGGTAACCGCGCAGATCCACGCCCTCGATCCCGAGCTCGCCGTGGCGGAAATCCGGCCACTCGAGGCGTACCTGGGCGACGCGCTCGCGCGCCGGCGCTTCAGCATGGCCCTGTTGGCCGGCTTCGCGGCCCTCGCGCTGGTGCTCACGGGCGTGGGGCTCTACGGGGTCATGGCGTACACCGTGGTGCAGCGCACCCGGGAGCTGGGCATCCGGCTCGCGCTGGGTGCGACTCGCAATGCGGTGCTGGGTGGCGTGCTGAAGCGGGGACTCGGGCTGGTCGGTGCCGGTTTGGTGGTGGGGATCGCCGGCGCCGCTGCCTTCTCCAGGGTCTTGGGGGCCCTGCTGTATGGTGTCAGCGCAACCGATCCCGCGGTCTTCGCCGGGATCATCGTCCTCCTGATCGCCGTCGGGGTGGTCGCATGCTATGCGCCGGCGCGCCGTGCCACTCGGGTCGACCCGATGGTCGCCCTGCGCTCGGAGTAACCCGATGGACACACTGCGCCAAGATCTCCGCTACGCGCTCCGCGCGCTGCGACAGAGCCCGGCCTTCTCTCTCGCCGCCATTCTCACGCTGGCGCTCGGGCTCGGCGCCAACACGGCGATCTTCAGCCTGGTGAACGCGGTACTGCTCCGGCCACTGCCGTATGCGAACGCCGACCGGCTGGTGCTGGCCTGGGGACACCACCCAGCCATCGGCCGGGAGACCGCCTCGCTTCCCGACTTCCTCGACTGGCGTTCGGGCAGCAGAGCATTCGAGCGCCTGGCCGCCCTCGCGAAGAGCCGATACATCGTGGCAGGGGGGGGTGAGCCCGAGCTGGTGCCTGGGGCAGTGGCCACGACCAACCTGTTCCGCACCCTCGGCGTCGCGCCGGCTTTGGGCAGGGATTTCCGAGACGAGGAGGGCACCCGGGCGGGAGCCCGAGTAGTCATGCTGGGCTACGGCTATTGGCAACGGCGGTTCGGCGGCCGGCCCGAGGTGATCGGAAGCCAGGTGAGTCTCGGGCGGGAGGCGCCGTATACCGTCATCGGAGTGGCGCCGCGCGGCCTCGACTGGGATGGGCCCGTCGACCTGTGGGTCCCTCTCATCACCGATACGACGCAGGCCCGCCGGGGCGACTACCTGACGGTTGTGGGCCGGCTTCGGCCCGATGTTCCGCTCCTCCGGGCGCAGCAGGATCTGGTCACGGTCGCGCGACACCTGGAAGAGCGCTATCCCGACAGCAACGCGGGATGGAGCGTGGAACTGGAGCCGCTGCGCGAGAGCGTGATCGGCGCGGTCCGGCCGGCACTCCTGCTGTTCATGGCGGCGGTCGGCCTGGTGCTGCTCATCGCCTGCGCCAACGTCGCCAACCTGCTGCTGGCCCGGCTGGCTGCCCGGCAGCGCGAGATCGCGGTGCGCGCCGCGCTCGGCGCCTCCCGATGCCGCCTCCTCCGCCAGGTTCTGACCGAAAGCGTGGTCCTGGCGGTGCTCGGCGGCGGACTGGGCGTCGTGCTCGCGATCTGGGGCGTTCAAGCCTTCCGCCTGGCCGATCCCGGCGTGGTTCCCCGGGTGAAGGAGGTCGGGGTCGATCTCCACGTGCTCGGTTTTGCGGCGGTGCTCTCGCTCCTGACCGGTCTCGCATTCGGTCTCCTGCCGGCGCTCCGGATCTTCCGCCAGGGGCTGCAGGACGGGCTGCGTGAGGGGAGTCGCGGCGTCGTCGGTGGCACCGGCGTGCGCGGGCTGCGAGGGATCCTCGTGCTCGGCCAGGTGACCCTCGCGTTCCTGCTGCTGGTCGGTGCCGGTCTCCTGGCCCGCAGCTTCGAGCGTCTGCTCGCGGTGGATCCCGGCTTCCAACCCCAGGGGGTGCTCACCGCGCGGATCTCGTTGCCCGCCTCGCGTTATCCGGAGGAGTCGAGGCGCCTCGACTTGTACCGGCGTCTCATGGAGCGGATGGAAGCTCAGCCGGGCGTGCGCAGTGCGGGTTACGTGAGCCGGGCGCCGCTGGGCGATGGGGCGCCCTACGAGGGGTTCAGCCTGGAGCACCAACCGGCGCTGCCGCCCGACGCGGTGCAGGACGCCCAGCTCTTCACCGCCTCGCCCGGCTACTTCGGCGCGCTCGCCATCCCCCTGCTGCGGGGGCGGCGGTTCACCGCGGCCGATGGTCCCGACGCGCCGCCGGTCGCGCTGGTCAATCAGGCCGCGGTGCGACGCTACTGGCAGGGGCGCGATCCGATCGGCAGCCGCATCACCTTCGGCGATCCGAACGATACCGCGGCGGTCTGGCGGTCGGTGATCGGCGTGGTCGGGAATACCCGGCACGCCAGACTGAGCGACGACCCGTATCCCCAGATCTACCTGCCGCTGGCGCAATCGGCGGGCGGGTCGATGGTGTTCACCGCAAGGGTAACCGGTGATCCGATGGGGTTCGCCACCGTGCTCCGTCGGTCGCTGGCCGAGCTCGATCCTGGCGTGCCGCTCTCCGATCTGCGCACCCTTACCGACCGGATGGCCGGCTCGCTGGCCCGACCCCGGCTGAGCGCGGCCGTGCTGGGGATCTTCGCTGCGACGGCGCTGCTGCTCGCCGGGATCGGGATCTACGGCGTCATCTCCTACGGTGTCACCCAACGGATTCGCGAGCTGGGCATCCGCATGGCGCTGGGCGCGGGTGCCGATCGAGTGCAGCGCATGGTCCTGGCGCAGGGGATGGTTCCGGTCCTCCTGGGCATCGGGCTGGGCTTCCTCGCCGCGCTGGGACTCACCCGGCTCCTCCGGGGCCTCCTTTTCGGCATCGTTCCCACCGACGTGCCGACCTTCCTCGCGGTCACCGGGTTCCTCCTGGCCGTGGCCGTCGTGGCGGGCCTGGTGCCCGCGCGGCGGGCCGCGCGGTGCGATCCGGTGACGGCGCTTCGAGCCGACTGACATGGACGCCTTCCTCCAGAATCTCCGCTTCGCCGTCCGCTCTCTCCGGAAGAGCCCGACGCTCACCGGGGCCGTGGTCCTGACGCTCGCGCTCTGCATCGGCGCCACCACCGCGATCTTCAGCGTGGTCTACGCGGTGCTGTTCCGCCCGCTCCCCTGGGCCGACCCGGGGAACGTGCTGCTGGTCAGTGAGGCCTGGCGCGGAATGCGCGGCGACTTCTCGGTCGGCAACTGGGCGGATACCAGGCGAGAGGATCATCTGCTCCAGTATCTGGTGCCGGCCCAGGGCGCGAGCCTCAATCTCTCCGAAGGCGATCTGCCCGAGAATGTCCCCAGCGCCCGGGTCGGGGCGGACTACTTCCGGCTCCTCGGCGTGCGGCCGGCGCTGGGCCGGGACTTTGCGGCCGAAGAGAATCAGCCGGGCCACGACGGCGTGGTAATCCTGAGCGACCGGCTCTGGCGCCGCCGGTTCGGGGGCGACCGGGCCATCGTCGGCCGGGAGGTGCGGCTGGAGGGGCAACCGTACACCGTGATCGGGGTCATGCCGGCGTCGCTCGACTACGCCGTGCACGACGAGGAGCTCTGGGTCCCGTTCGAGCTGACCCCCGAGCGCCTGGCGATGCACGACGAGCACTACCTCACGGTGCTCGGCCGGCTCAAGCCCGGCGCCACGCTGCAGCAGCTCACCGCCGAGCTGAACGCCATCGCGGCGGACCTGCAGCGGCGGTTTCCCAAGGACAACGCCGAGCGCGGGCTGGCGGCAAAGCCGTTCCAGGAGGAGCTGATCCGCGAGTACCGGCCCCGGCTGTATGTCCTGCTCGGCGCCGTGGGATTCGTCCTGCTCATCGCCTGCGCCAACATCGCCAACCTGCTGCTGGCCCGCGCTGCCGCCCGCTCGCACGAGACGGCCATCCGCGCCGCGGTGGGCGCGGGGCGCGGCCACATCCTGCGGCAGGCTCTGACGGAGTGCTTGGTGCTCGCGGCCGCTGGCGGTGTGCTCGGCGCCTTCGCCGCATACTGGGGAGTGACGGCTCTGGTCGCGATCGGACCGGCCGACGTGCCCCGGCTATCCCAGGCGCGAGTGGATGGCATGGCGCTCGGGTTCGCGCTGCTGGTTACCCTGGCGAGCGGTCTCATCTTCGGCATCGCCCCGGCGCTCCGGATGGCCGCGAGCTTCCCGCAGCAGGCGCTCAAGGAAGGTGGGCGTGCTCTGGGAGCGGCCGGACGCCGCGATCGCCTCCGGAGCACGCTGGTGGTGGCGGAGATCGCGCTCGCACTGGTGCTCCTCACCGGCGCCGGGCTGCTGATCCGGACCGGCATCGCGCTCGACGGGGTAGATCCAGGGTTCGATCCCCGGAACGTGCTGGCCGCCCGGGTGAGCCTGCCGGCGGCGGGGTACCAGGCGCCGGAGCAGACGCAGCGGGCCTTCGCCCGTTTCGCCGAGCAGCTGGAGCACGCGCCGGGCGTGGTGGCGGCGGGTCTGGTGTCCTCGGCCCCGCTGGAGGGAGGTGGCACCAACGGGTTGGTACCCGAGGGGCGCCCGCTGGGCATCGAGTCGGCCATCAACTCGTCGCTCCGGCTGGTGACGCCGGATTACTTCAAAACCATGCGCATCGCGCTCCGCCGCGGCCGGACCTTCACCGCCGAAGATCGTGCCGGCGCGCCGCTGGCGATGGTGATCAACGAGGAGCTTGCCCGCCAGGCCTGGCCGGGCGAGGACCCGATCGGCAAACGGGTCGCCTGCTGTGACGAGAATCCTGACGGCGGACCGGCGTGGAAGACCGTGATCGGTGTCGTGGCCAATACCCGGGCGAGGGGACTGGCCGAGGATCCCGATCCCGAGTTCTACCTGCCGGTGGCGCAGGCGCCCGGGGTGGCGTGGGGCTGGCTCGACCGCACCATGACGCTGGCGGTGCGCACCTCGGGCGAGCCGATCGCCGCGGCGGGGACCATTCGTGACGCGGTCCGCGCGGTGGACCCGACGGTCCCGGTCTACAACATCGGCACCATGGATCAGCGGATCACAGCATCACTCTCGCAGACCCGCTTCAGCACCATGCTCCTCACCGCGTTCGGCGGCATCGCGCTGCTGCTCGCCGCCATTGGCGTGTACGGCATCATCTCCTATGGGGTGACCCAGCGGGTGCAGGAGATCGGCATCCGCATCGCGCTCGGCGCCCAGAGCCGGGACGTGCTCACCATGGTGGTGCGGCATGGCGCGATGCTCGCGGGATGGGGCCTTGCCCTGGGCCTGGTCGGGGCGCTGGTGCTCACCCGGCTACTCTCCGGCCTGCTCTTCCGGGTGAGCCCGACCGATCCACCGACATTCGCGACCGGCCTCGTGGTCCTCAGCTTCGTCGCCGTGCTGGCCGCGGCGCTGCCCGCGCGCCGGGCGGCGCTGGTGGATCCGGTCACGGCGCTCCGGTCGGAATAGCCATGCCGCTTCCCATCGATCCCCTGATCCGGCTCGTCGGAGTCTCCAAGATCTTCCACACGGAAGAGGTGGAGACCCACGCGCTCTCCAACATCGATCTGGAGATCCGGGCCGGTGAGTACGTGGCCATCGGTGGTCCCTCGGGCTGCGGCAAGACCACCCTGCTCTCCATCCTCGGCCTGCTCGATTCGCCCAGCGAGGGGAGCTACATCCTCGCGGGCGAGCCCGTGGCCACGCTCTCACGCGAGCGCCGGGCCCGGGTCCGCTGTCGCGCGGTCGGTTTCATCTTCCAGGCGTTCAACCTGATCGGCGACCTCACCGTGTTCCAGAATATCGAGCTGCCCCTCAAGTACCGGGGGATGTCGCCCAAGGAGCGGCGCGATGCGGTGTACGAGTCGCTCGACCGGGTCGGGATGCTGCACCGGATCGGCCACTACCCGGCCCAGCTTTCCGGCGGGCAGCAACAGCGGGTGGCGGTGGCCCGGGCGATCGCGGGCCGGCCGCTGGTGCTCCTGGCCGACGAGCCGACGGGCAGCCTCGACTCCAAGAGCGGCCAGCAGGTCATGGAGCTCCTGGCCGAGCTGCACCAGGGTGGGGCGACGATCTGTATGGTGACCCACGATCCCCGGTATCTCCGGCATGCCCAGCGCACGATCTATCTGTTCGACGGTCGGCTCGATGGGCGCGGCCCGTTTCATCAGGAGGTGGCGTGATGGACACGCTCTGGCGGGACTTTCGCTTCGCGCTCCGCGGGTTGATCCGGAGTCCGGGGTTCACCGCGATCGCCGTGCTCACGCTGGCGCTGGGGATCGGCGCCAACACCGCGATCTTCAGCGTGGTCAACGCGGTGCTGCTCAAGCCACTGTCCTACGCCGAGCCCGACCAGCTGGTCTCGATCCGCGCCCGGCTCACCGGGCGGGACCGGAACAACGTGCCGATGTCGCAGCCGGAGTACCACGATCTGCTCAGCGGCGTGCCCGCCTTGCGCGAGATCTCGGCGATCTGGCCGATCAACATCAATCTCACCGGCCTGGGCGAGCCTCAGCGGATCCAGGCGGCGGTCGTAAGCACCAACTACTTCTCGGTGCTGGGCACGGCTCCGGTGCTCGGGCGCGACTTCACCAAGGCCGACGACATCGGGCACATCGGCTTCGTCGCCCTCATCTCCTACGATCTCTGGCAATCGCACTTCGGCGGGGACCGTGGGGTCATCGGCAAGACGGTCAGGCTGGACGACGATCCGATCACCATCATCGGCGTCATGCCGAAGGGCTTCCGCCATCCGGTGGAGAGCGGCGCCTCCCCGATGGAGCTGTGGGCCCCGGTCTCGCTGGACAATCCCGACACCACCTTCCTGAACGTTCGGGGCGCGCGGGTGTTCGATCTCATCGGCCGGCTCAAGCCCGGGGCGACACCGGATGAGCTCCACTCTCAGCTCGCCATCCTGACGCACCGGCTGGCCGAAGCGTATCCCAACTCCTACCCTCCCGCGGTCGGCTGGCAGGTGGACGCGATCCCGCTGGCGGCGCGGGTGGTGGGGAATGTGCGGCCCGCCTTGCTGGTGCTGCTCGGCGCCGTGGGATTCGTGCTGCTCATCGGCTGCGCCAACGTCGCCAACCTGCTGCTCGCGCGCGCCACCACCCGGGATCGCGAGATCGCCATCCGCACCGCGCTCGGCGGGAGCCGGATGCGCCTGGTGCGGCAGCTCCTCACCGAGAGCCTCTTGCTCGCGGCGCTGGGCGGAGTGCTGGGGCTGTTCATCGCCATGTGGGGCACCAGCGCACTGGAGCACCTCGCCGCACTCTACCTTCCCCGCGCCCGCGAGATCGGGATCGATCGCGCGGTGCTGGGCTTCAGTGCCTTCCTTATCCTGTTCACCGGCCTGGGCTTCGGAATGATCCCGGCGATTCAGGCGTCCCGCCCCGATCTGCAGAGCGTACTCAAGGATTCGGCCCGCGGCGCCACCAGCGGCGTGCCGCGGGCGCGGGTCCGGAGCACCCTGGTGGTGACCGAGGTGGCGGTGGCGCTCATGCTGCTGGCTGGCGCCGGGCTGCTACTCCGGAGCTTCCAGCGGCTGATCGCGGTGGAACCGGGCTTCAACCCCGAACACCTGCTGACTCTTCAGGTGTGGCTCCCGGTCCGCAACGAGCCGGAGAAGGGGAAGTATTTCACCGACGCGCAGCGCCGGGGCTTCTACAGCGCGGCACTCGCGGCGGTGCAGCGCGTGCCGGGTGTGCGCGCGGTCGCGCTCACCTCCCGGCTGCCGTTCCGCGGCAGCAACGACGCCCGCTTCGAGATTGAAGGCCGGCCGACGCCGCCCGACCAGCCGTCGCCCAGCGCCGAATTCCGGCTGGTGACGCCGAACTATTTCGAGACCATGCAGATCCCCCTGCTGCGCGGGCAGCAGCTCTCATCCGTGGCCGACTCGGCTTCGCGAGGCGAGGTCCTGGTGAACCGGACGCTGGCCGAGAAGTACTGGCCCGGTGAGAGCCCGATCGGACGCCGGATTCAGCTCTTCGGATCCACGGGACCGTGGGTCAGCGTGGTGGGCGTGGTCGGAGACGTACGTCAGCAGGCGCCCGACCAGCCGGCGCGCGAGGAGTTCTACCTCTCCAGTCTGTACCGGCCGGGTCAGGAGATGTCCTTTATCGTCCGCACCGACGGGCCGCCCGAGCGGCTGGGCACGGCAGTGACCCGAGCGATCCGCGAGGCGGAGCCGGACCAGCCGGTCTTCGGCATCATGCCGATGGAGCGTGTGCTCACCAACGCCAGCGCGGAACGGCGGTTCTCGCTGCTCCTGCTCACCCTGTTCGCGGGCATCGCGCTCCTGCTCTCGGCCATCGGCATCTACGGGGTCATGGCCTACACCACCACCCAGCGTCGACACGAGATCGGCATCCGGGTGGCGCTCGGGGCGGGATCCTCCGATGTGCTGGGATTGGTGGTGGGTCAAGGCATGCGGCTGGTGCTCATCGGACTGGGCCTCGGGCTGGTTGGCGCCTGGGCGTTGAGCCGGGTGCTCTCGAGTCAGCTCTACGACGTGTCCTCGCGGGATCCGGTCACCTATGCCGCTGTCGCGGCCCTGCTTGGGATCGTAGCGCTCGCGGCGACGTACCTGCCGGCCCGGCGGGCGCTGCGGGTGGATCCGATGATCTCGCTCAGGTCGGAATGATCGACGCCGTCGCCTCCGACCTGCGCTACGCCTTCCGGGGGATGCGGCAGCGGCCCGGCTTCGCCGCCGTCGCGGTCCTCACCCTGGCACTCGGCATCGGCGCCACCACCGCGATCTTCAGCGTGGTGAACGGCGTGCTGCTCCGCCCGCTGCCGTACCAGCGGCCGGAGCAGCTGGTCATGATCTGGGGCTGGCGAGAGCAGAAGGCCCAGGCCGAGCTCAGCGTCCCGGAATACTGCGAGATGCGGGAGCAGGCTCACTCCTTCCAGGGAGTCGCGGCCTTCGCCGGCGGCTCGGTCAATCTGACCGGCAGCGGCACCCCGGAGCGGCTGCAGATGGGGTATGTCACTGCCGAGGCCCTCCCGCTCCTCGGGGTCGCGCCCGCGATCGGGCGGGGCCTCACGACCGACGATGATCTGCCGGGCCATTCCCCCGTGGTGCTCCTGAGCGACGGCGTATGGCGGCGCCGGTTCGGTGCCGACCGGTCCGTCATCGGCCGGACGGTGATCCTGGATGACGCGACCACGACCATCGTCGGCGTCATGCCTCCCGGCTTTCAGCTTCCACTCCACTTCGCCGGCTCGGAGATGGAGCTGTGGGGACCCCTGCAGCTCGATCCGGCCACCGATCGCAGCGTGCGGGGCTGGCACTTCCTTCAGATGATCGGGCGGCTCCGCCCCGGCGTCGACGCCGCGGCGGCGGAACGCGAGGTGGCCGGGCTGGCGCATCGCATGCGCGACGCCTATCCCAACGACTACCTGCCCGGGTTCACCGCGTCGGTGCGGCCGGTGGATGATCAGGTGGTCGGTGCCGCCCGCCCCGCGATCCTGCTGCTGCTCGGCGCCGTCGGCCTGCTCCTGCTCATCGCCTGCGCCAACGTGGCGAGCCTGCTGCTGGCCCGCGCCGAGTCCCGGCAACGGGAGATGGCCCTGCGGTCGGCGCTCGGTGCCGGGCGCGGCCGGATCGTGCGCCAGCTGATCACCGAGAGCGTCGCCCTGGCGACGATCGGCGGACTGGTCGGGTTGCTGCTCGCGGCGTGGGGCGTTCGCGGGCTGATACTCGCCGCGCCTTCCAGCGTCCCGCGCCTCGGCGCGATCGAGGTCGACGGGTGGGTCCTGACGTTCGCGGCGGCGGCGTCGCTGTCGGCCGCGCTGCTGTTCGGCCTGGTGCCGGTCCTGCATGCCGGGCGGGTCGATCTGGCCACCACGCTGGCGGAAGGGGGTCGCTGGGGCAGCTCGGGCGCGGCGGGCCAGCGCTTCCGCCGCGGCCTCGTCGTGGGACAGATCGCCCTCGCGCTGGTGCTTTTGATCGGCGCCGGACTGCTGGTGCAGAGCTTCCTTCGGGTCCGTGGGGTCGATCCCGGGTTCGATCCGGAACACCTGCTGACCGCGCGGATCGAGCTCACCTCGGTGAGGTATCCGCACAGCCCGGAGATTCGCGCGCTGTACGACAACTTGCTTCGAAGGGTCCGCGCCATTCCCGGCGTCACCTCCGCGGCGGCGGTCCGGGCGCTCCCGATGACCGGGCAGACCGACATCGGGGATTGGTCCTTCGTGATCGAAGGCGCATTCTCCACCCCGCCCGCTCCGGGGGACTGGCACCCGGCGGACTGGGAGGTGGTCACCCCGGACTACTTCCGCACCATGCGCATCCCGGTGCTGCAAGGCAGGGGAGTCGAGCCGGAGGACCGCCTCGACGCGCCGGGCGCGGTGGTGATCAACCAGACCCTGGCGCGCAAGGTGTGGCCGGGAGGAAACGCGCTCGGCCAGCGGGTGCTCCTGGGTGGCGGGGCGGTCGACTCGGTGTGGCGCACCGTGGTGGGGATCGTGGGCGACGTCCGGCGTCGTGGGCTCAGCGACGAGCCGCGTCCGGAGATGTTTCTGCCCCATGCGCAGTTTCCCGCCGGGACCGGAACCGCCGCGCGGTCGCTCTACCTCGCGGTCCGGGCCAGCGGCAGCCCCGCCCGGCTGGCCCCCGCACTGCGGGCGGCGCTGGACGAGGTCGATCCCAACATCCCGCTCTCCGAGGTGCAGACCATGGAGCAGGCGCTCGGGTCCTGGACCGCCGAGCGCCGCCTCACGATGCTGCTGGTCACCGGCTTCGCGCTGGTCGCGCTCACCCTGGGCGCGGTCGGGATCTACGGCGTGATGGCGCACCAGGTGGTGCGACGGAGCCGCGAGATCGGGATCCGCATGGCACTCGGCGCCGTGCCGCGGGAGATCCTGCTGCTGGTGCTGTCGCAAGGCGGGTGGCTCGCCTCGGTGGGGATCGCCGCGGGGCTCGCGGGTGCGCTCGTCGCGACCCGCCTCATCGAAGCCCTGCTCTTTCAGGTGCGGCCTACCGATCCCATGACTTTCCTCGCCACCGCGCTGGTGCTGGCCGTGGTGACGGTGCTCGCCTCGCTGGTGCCGGCGGTACGTGCCACTCGGGTCAATCCGATTGAGACGCTGAGGAGCGACTGATGGACACTCTGTGGCAGGACCTGCGCTACGCGCTGCGCTCGCTGGCCAAGGCACCGGGATTCACCCTGGTGACGCTCCTCACGCTGGCCCTCGGCATCGGCGCCAACACCGCCATCTTCAGCGTGGTCGACGCGGTGCTGCTGCGGGCGCTGCCGTACCGCAATCCGGGCGAGCTGGTGGTGGTGCGGGAAACCTACGGCGAGGGCGAGGAAGGCAGTGTGAGCGGGCCCAACTTCCTCGACTGGAAGTCGCGCAACCATTCCTTCGCGGGGGTCACCGCCTGGCGGGGAACCAATCCCGCACTGGTCGGCGCGGGAGAGCCGGAGGAGCTCAGCGGAGCGGTGGTCGATGCCGACTACTTCAAGGTGCTCGGGGTGACCCCGATCCTCGGCCGCGGATTCGCGCCTGGTGAGGATCGCGGCCAGGGGTCGGTGGTGGTGCTGGACGAGACGCTGTGGCGGAGCCGGTTCGGCGCCGACCCCGGCATCGTCGGACGGACCATCTCGCTCAGCGGACAACCGTACAGCGTGATCGGAGTGGTGCCCCCGAGTAGGGCCTACCCGGGCTCGATTCAGGTGTGGCTCCCGCTGGGCTACGGCCAGGGGCGCTCCGCCATGCGCGACAGCCATTCGTACGATGTGGTGGCGCGACTCAAGCCTGGGGTGACGCCCGCCCAGGCGCAGAAGGATCTCGCGGCGCTGGCCCGTCGGCTGGAGAAGGAGTTTCCGGAGAGCAACACCGGACGGGGCGTGCACGTCGTTCCGCTGAACGAGGCATCGGTGGGCGCCGTGCGCACGGCGCTCCTCCTGCTCACGGGAGCGGTGGCGCTGGTGCTGCTCATTGCCTGCGCTAACGTGGCCAATCTGTTCCTCGCGCGGGCCGGCACTCGGCAGCGGGAGCTCGCCGTCCGGCTGGCTCTCGGTGCCAGCCGCTGGCGGCTCACCCGCCAGGTCCTGGTCGAGGCGGTGACGCTCTCGCTCGCGGGCGGACTCCTCGGTCTACTCCTGGCCTCCTGGGCAATCGACCTGTTGCTCGCGCTCCAGCCGCGGGGGATTCCGCGCCTCAAGGAGGTCGGGATCGACGGGCCGGTCCTCGGGTTCACCCTGCTGGTGTCGCTCGGCGTAGGGGTCGCGTTCGGACTGTTTCCGGCGTTGTCGATGTCGAAGCAGGACCCCGCCGAGTCGTTCCGAGGCGAGGGCCGGGGCACCAGCACCGGACGCCACCGGACTCGGTTTCG
The DNA here is from genome assembly GCA_036265815.1 of Gemmatimonadales bacterium. NCBI lineage: Bacteria > Pseudomonadati > Gemmatimonadota > Gemmatimonadia > Gemmatimonadales > Gemmatimonadales bacterium. Next base: position 43,739 of record DATAOI010000102.1, on the reverse strand, counting down.
CTCTGCACTCGTCGTGGCGCAGGTCTCACTCGCGCTGGTGCTCCTGGTGGGCGCCTCGCTGCTCATCGTAAGCGTCCGCCAGCTGGGCGACGTCGTCCTTGGCTTCCAGCCGAGGGGCGCCATGACCTTCCAACTCAACATTCCGGCCGCGAAGTACGCGGACGCGAACGCGCAGCGGACGTACATCGACCGGCTCGCCGAGCGGCTGCGTGCGATCCCCGGGGTGCGCGAGACCGGTGCCGTGTTCTTCCTTCCTCTGGGCAACGGATTTACCAGCGGGGACATCTCGGTCGAGGGCCGGCCCGCGGCCGCTCCTGGCCGGGAGCAGTACGCGGGCTATCGCATCGTGGCGGGCAATTTCCTGAACGCGCTCGGGGTCACCCTTCGCCGGGGACGGCTCTTGACGCCGGAGGACCGGGCCGGCGCCCCCCTGGTGACCGTGGTGAACGAAGCGCTCGCCCGGAAGCTCTTCCCCGGGCAAGATCCGATCGGCCAACGGCTCACGTTCGGCACGCCCGACTCGGCGGAGTGGCGTCAGATCGTGGGTGTGATCGCGGACGTGCGCCAGAACGGGCTCACCACGAACCCGGGGCCGGAGCTCTACGTTCCGGTGTGGCAGTTGACCCCGGACTTCTGGATCATTTTCAGCACCATCCCCATCTCCTTCGTGGTCCGAAGCGACGTCGCGGCCGAGACCCTGGGACCTGCCATCAAGACCGCCGTCCGTGATGTGAATCCGGACCAGCCCATCTCCCAGCTCCGGGAGGCGGGCGAGCTGCTGCAGGACGCCACGGCGCGACAACGGTTCAACATGTCGTTGCTCACCCTGTTCGGCCTGCTGGCGATGATTCTGGCCGCGGTCGGCGTGTACGGGGTGATGGCCTACGGCGTGAGCCAGCGGACCCGCGAGCTCGGGATCCGCCTGGCGCTCGGTGCCCGATCGTCGTCGGTCCAGGCGCTGGTCCTTCGCGACGGGCTGGTGATGACGCTGAGCGGGCTGGGGCTGGGCGTGCTGGGCGCCCTCGGGCTCAGTCGGTTGCTGACCACTCTCCTCTACGGAGTGAGCCCCAGCGATCCCCGGGTCCTCGGTGCTGCGGTGCTGGTCCTCGCGGTGGTGTCCACCATCGCGTGCCTGGTTCCTGCCATCCGGGCGACCCGGGTGAACCCGATCGACGCGCTGCGGGCCGAATGATGGACAACGTGAAACGGGACCTGCGGCACGCCTGGCGCGGGCTCTGGCGGACGCCGGGCTTCACCCTCGCGGCCGTGCTCACATTGGGGCTCGGGATCGGGGCCACGACCACCATCTTCACTGTGGTCAATGGCGTGCTGCTGCGACCCCTGCCGTACCAGGATTCGGGACGGCTCGCCAACATCTGGGTCGATCTTGGCCAGGGAGCGCAGTCGCTCCCGGCGGTCGCGCCGGCCGACTTCCGGGACTACCAGCGGCGGAGCCGCAGCTTCGCCGGGTTTGCCGCCGGCACCGGCGCCGAAGAGATCGATCTCCGGGGGAACCTGACCGGCGACGGGGCGCCCGAGCGGGTCGGGCTCTCGCCGGTGACCGCGAACTTCTTCCCGCTCCTCGGCATCGCCCCCGCGCTGGGCCGGGGCTTTACCGCGGAGGAGGAAGCGCTGAACGGCCCGCACGTGGTCATGCTGAGCGACCGCCTCTGGCGGCGCCGCTACGGTGGCGATCGCTCCATCCTCGGCCGGACGATCCCGCTGGATGGAATCGGCTACAGCGTCATCGGCGTGCTGCCCCGCGACTTCCGTCTCCTGCTGCCGGCGGAGGCGTTCGAGATCGTGGATGCCGACCTGTGGGTTCCCCTGCAGTTCGACTACAGCGTGCCGCTGCCGCGCAATCTGACCTTGTTCACCGTGATCGGGCGGCTCAAGTCGGGCGTCTCGTTCGCCCAGGCCCAGGCCGACATGAACGGGATCGCCGAGCAGTTCCGCCAGGAGTTCCCCGAGCACAAGTCCGCCAACACCCGCATCCGGGTGGTGCCGCTGCACGAGGACATCGTGAAGCATGCCCGGCCCTCGCTGCTCCCTCTCATGGGCGCGGTCGGGCTGGTGCTGCTCATCGCGTGCGGCAACGTGGCCCACCTGCTGCTGGCGCGCGGCACGGCGCGGAGCGGCGAGTTCGCCCTCCGGGCCGCGCTGGGGGCGAGCCGCTGGGCGATGGTGCGTCAACTGCTCCTGGAAAGCGGCCTGCTCGCGCTGGGCGGCGGTGGGTTGGGACTGGTCGTCACGGTGCTCGCCCTCGCGGTGCTCCGCGCGCTCCATCCGGCCAGCCTGCCTCGGCTGGCCGAGATCGATATCGACCGGGCGGTGCTCGGCTTCACCGTTCTGGTCTCCGTGCTGACCACGCTGTTGTTCGGCCTGGTGCCGGCGCTCCGGGCGTCCGGGGTCGATCCCCAGAGCCAGCTCCAGAGCGGCAGCCGGGGCGGACTGGGGCCCGAGCGCCGGCGGATCCGAGGCATGCTGATCGTGGGTGAGGTGGCCCTCTCGGTGGTGCTGCTGGTGGGCGCCGGGCTGCTGGTGCGGAGCTTCCTCGCGCTGCAGCAGGTCCGGCCGGGCTACGACGCGAGCGACGTGCTTACCTTCCAGCTCTCTATGCCATCGAGCCGCTACGCCAAAGGCAAGGATCGGCGCGCCTTCCTGCGCCTGCTGGACGAACGCCTGCGCGCCCTGCCCGGCGTACGCGAGGTCGGCGCTGTCTCTCAGCTCCCACTCACCGGAAGCGGCCCGCTCTATCCCTTCGCCTATAACGAGGAGACGGCCAAGAACTTCGAGAGCGTGACCGCCGACGGGCGCAATGTGTCTCCTACGTATTTCCGGGCGATGGACACCCGCCTCCTGGCGGGCCGGACCTTCTCCGGCCTCGACTCCGTAGGCGGGCCCCCGGTGATCCTCATCGACGAGACCCTCGCCCGGCTGGCCTGGCCCGGCCAGAGCGCGGTGGGCAAGCGCCTCCAGCTCGCGCCGACCGGCTCGCCCAATGCCTTCGCCGAGGTGGTGGGAGTGGTCGAGCACATGCGTATGCACGATCTCGCGCGGGACGGGCTGCCCCAGATCTACAGCTCGGTGGGTCAGGCCACACCTAGCACGATGGCCTTCGTGGTGGAAACCTCACTGGATCCCTCGAGTCTGAGCCGGTCGGTGCGGCAGGCCGTGGCCGCACTGGACAAGGATCTGGCCGTGGATCATCTGGCGCCGATGGAGAGCTATCTCGGCGAAGGCCGGGCCCAGGCCCGGTTCAGCCTGGTGCTGATGGGCGCGCTGGGGGCCATTGCCCTCCTGCTCGCGGCCATCGGAATCTTCGGGGTCATCTCCTACTCCGTCACCCAGCGAAGCCGGGAGTTCGGAATCCGCCTGGCCCTGGGAGAGGACCCGGGGCACACCCGCCGGTCGGTCATTCTCGGCGGCATGCGGCTGGTCCTGTTCAGTCTCGCGCTCGGCCTGGCCGCCTCCTTTCTGACCAGCAGGCTCATTGCCGGCCTGCTCTATGGCGTGGGACCGGCGGATCCGCTCACCTTCGCCGGCATCGCGACGCTGCTGGGACTGGTGGCACTCCTGGCCTGCTACCTGCCCGCGCGCCGCGCCACCCGGATCGACCCGGCAAGCGCGCTTCGGAGCGAGTGATGCCGTTCCCCCTCAACCCCATGCACCCGTGATCAGACTCTCGAACGTCGACCGCTTCTTTCAGGCCGGCCCCACCCGCACGTACGTCCTTCGCCGGATCGATCTGGAGATCCGGGAAGGCGAGTTCGTCACCATCATGGGCCCGTCCGGGGCGGGGAAGTCCACCCTGCTCAGCATGCTGGGGATGCTCGACAGCGCCTGGACCGGGGAGTATCACTTTCTGGGCGAGGCGGTGCACCAGCTGCCACCCAAGAAGCGGATCGAGCTCAACAAGCGCTACATCGGCTTCGTGTTCCAGAAGTATCATCTGATCGACGACCTGACCGTCTACGAGAACCTGGAGATCCCGCTCTCCTACCGTGACATCAGGCCAAAGGAGCGCGCGGCGATCGTGGCCGAGTCGCTCGACCGGTTTCAGATGGTGGGCAAGAAGGATCTCTACCCGAGCCAGCTCTCGGGCGGACAGCAGCAGCTGGTCGGAGTGGCGCGGGCCGTCATCGCCGGCCCCAAGCTGCTGCTGGCCGACGAGCCGACGGGCAACCTGCACAGCGCCCAGGGCGAAGAGATCATGGAGCTCTTCAGCCGGCTCAACCGGCAGGGGACCACGATTGTGCAGGTAACTCACTCGGAGAAGAATGCCTCCTACGGGCATCGGACCATCCATCTGCGGGACGGGTGGATCGTGGATCCTGCCCCGGCGGATGTGGCGAGCAGCTCGGGCTGAAGGGCGGGAAGGACGGGAAGGGCGGGAAGGACGGGAAGGACGGGAAAGACGGGAAAGACGGGAAAGACGGGAAAGTTGTCTCGGGAAGCGTCGTGTGCTGTCAAGTCCTTCGCTCGGGCGACAGGTTCCCTTTGTCCTTCCCGTCTTTCCCGCCCTCCCCTGCGCATCCGGCACGCCAGCTCCGTTCGGGAGTCGAGGTGGGCGATGACGGCAGGGTATTCCAGGCGGTCCCTTTCGGAGAAGCTCGGGATCGCGCCGGGAACGAAGGTGGTGGCGCTCGGTGCACCGCCGGATTACGGGGCGCTCATCGCCCCGCTGCCCGAGGGCAGCACCGTCCAGACCCGCCTCAGGCCCGGCGCCCGCTTCATCCACCAGTTCGCCCGCAGCCGCGCCGAGCTGGAGACGGCGTTTCCCCGGCTGGCCGCGGCGTTGGCCGACGACGGCACCCTCTGGATCTCCTGGCCCAAGAAGGCCTCCGGCGTCGAGACCGACCTGACCGAGAACGTCCTCCGCGAGCTCGGCCTCCCCCTCGGCCTGGTGGACGTCAAGGTCTGCGCGGTGGATGAGGTCTGGTCCGGCCTCAAGTTCGTTCGCCGAAAGGAGAACCGGAGGTAGATTGATCTCCGTGCCCTCCAGCCAGGAACCGTCGCCGACCCCGTCCGCGCCCCCGCAGATCCTCGTTGCGGACGATCAGCCCGATATCCGGGAGGCTCTCCGGCTCCTGCTCAAGGCGGAGGGCTACGCCATCGCCACCGCGGCGTCGCCGGCCGCGGTGCTCGCCGCCGTCCAGCGCACCGATTTCGACGCCGTCCTGCTCGATCTCAATTACGCCCGCGACACCACCACTGGCCGTGAGGGCCTGGAGCTCGTCTCCGAGCTGCAGGCCCTCGACGCCACCCTGCCGACGGTGGTCATGACCGCCTGGGGGAGCGTGGAGAAGGCGGTAGAAGCGATGCGCCGAGGCGCCCGCGACTTCATCGAGAAGCCATGGGACAACCCCCGCCTGCTCGCCACGCTGCGCACTCAGGTCGAGCTCGGCCGGGCCCTTCGCCGGAGCCGGCGCCTCGAAGGGGAGAACCGCCTGCTCCGTCGAGATGGAGCGCCGGACCTCATCGCCGCCTCCCCCGCAATGCGTCCGGTGCTCCAGCTCATGGAGCGGGTGGCGCCGTCCGATGCCAACGTGCTGATCACCGGCGAGCACGGCACCGGGAAGGAGGTCGTCGCTCAGTGGATCCACGCCTCCTCCGCTCGCGCGGCCCGGCCACTGGTGGCGGTCAATCTTGGCGGGCTCTCCGAGCACCTGTTCGAGAGCGAGATGTTCGGGCACGTGAAGGGAGCGTTCACCGACGCCCGGACCGACCGCATCGGCCGCATCGAGCTGGCGGAAGGCGGCACGCTGCTGCTGGACGAGATCGGCACCCTGGCGCTGCGGCAGCAGGCCAAGCTGCTCCGGGTGATCGAGACCGGCGAGGTCGAGCGGGTCGGCGCGTCGCGATCCCGCCGGATCGACGTGCGCCTGCTCTCCGCCACCAACGCCGACTTGGGGGTAGAGGTGGCGGAGGGGCGCTTCCGGGAGGACCTCCTCTTCCGGCTCAACACCATCGAGATCCACCTCCCGGCGTTACGCGAGCGGCCGGAGGACATCGCGGTGCTGGCGGAGCACTTCCTCCAGCGCTACGCCAGCCGCTACCGCAAGCCGCTTTCCGGGTTCGAGCCCGAGGCCCTGGTCACCCTGGAGACCCACGCCTGGCCCGGGAACGTGCGCGAGCTGGATCACACCCTCGAGCGTGCCGTGCTGCTGGCCCAGGGCAACTCGATCCGCAACGCGGATCTGGGGCTCAGGAGTGCCGGGTCGCCGGCCCGGCTGGACGAGCTGCCGCTGGAGGAGGTCGAGCGGATGCTCATCCGGAAGGCGCTCGAGCGCCACGGCGGCAATGTGAGTCAGGCCGCCAAGGTGCTCGGCCTGAGCCGGAGCGCCCTGTACCGCCGTCTCCAGCACCATGGGCTCTGACCGGGAGCGGCGCCCTCCAAGCCACGAGCGACGGGTCTTCCACCTCGGGCTGCTCGCCGGGCTCCCGGCCGTCGCGGCCGCGAGCTGGATGCTCTGGACCGGCGATCACCCGCTCCGGGTCCGCCTCACCATCACCCTCCTGGTGGTCGGCGCCTGGCTCATCGGCGCCGCCCTCTTGCGGGAGCGGGTCATCCGCCCGCTGCAGACCATCTCCAATCTGCTGGCCGCCCTGCGCGAGGGTGATTATTCCATCCGCGCTCGAGGCGCCAGCACCGACGACGGACTGGGCCTCGCACTGTTCGAGGTCAACGCGCTGAGCGAGACGCTCCGGTCGCAGCGCCTGCGCGCCCTCGAGGCTACCACGCTGTTGCGCCGGGTGATCGAGGAGATCGACGTCGCGGTGTTCGCTTTCGATGGCACCCGCCGGCTGCGCCTGGTCAACCGCGGCGGCGAGCGACTCCTGGGCCAGCCCGCCGAACGAGTGATGGGCCGCTTGGCAGATTCGCTCGGATTGGCCGGCTGCCTGGAGGGCGAGTCGCCCCGGACCCTGGAGGCGGCATTTCCCGGCGGCGCGGGGCGCTGGGAGGTGCGGAGCAGTAGTTTTCGCCAGGACGGGCTGCCCCATCAGCTGCTGGTGCTGTCCGACTTGAGCCGGGTGCTGCGGGCGGAGGAGCGCTCCGCGTGGCAGCGGATCGTGCGGGTGCTGGGTCACGAGATCAACAACTCGCTCGCGCCGATCAAATCGATCGCCGGCAGCCTCGGCAGCCTCACCCGGCGACAGGAACGCCCGGCGGATTGGGAGGAGGACCTGCGGTCGGGGCTCCAGGTCATCGAGAGCCGCTCGGAGTCCCTGGGCCGGTTCATGGGCGCCTACGCCCGGCTGGCCCGGCTGCCCCGCCCGACTGTCGGACCGGTCACCGTGGCGGATTGGGTGCATCGGGTGGCGGCGCTGGAGACCCGCCTCGAGGTGCGGGTGCTGGACGGTCCCGCCCTCATCGTCACGGCCGATGGAGACCAGCTCGATCAACTGCTCATCAACCTGGTGCACAACGCGGTCGATGCCGCGCTGGAGACGGGCGGCAGCGTGCAGGTGACCTGGACCAGCCGGGCGGGTGTGGTCGAGGTGGTGGTCGACGACGAAGGACCCGGGCTGCCGGATCCGGGCAACCTCTTCGTCCCGTTCTTCACGACCAAAGCCAATGGCTCCGGCATCGGCCTGGTGCTGAGTCGTCAGATCGCGGAAGCCCACGGCGGCGCGCTGGTGCTGGAGCCGCGGCAGGACACCCGGGGGGCGCGGGCCCACCTGCGCCTGCCCCTCGGCCCACTCATGGTCAACGGGGAGGGGTGACCCTCGGATGTTCTTTCGACATTTCTACGACGCCCAGCTCGCCCAGGCCAGCTATCTGGTCGGTTGCCCCACCACCGGCGAGGCCCTGGTCGTCGATCCCAACCGAGACATCGATCCCTATCTGCGCGCCGCCGAATCCGAGGGGTTCCGCGTCACCCACGTGACCGAGACCCACATTCACGCGGACTTCGTCTCCGGCGCGCGCGAGCTGGCGCACCGCGCCGACGCCCGCCTCTACCTCTCCGGCACGGGCGGGCCCGACTGGTGCTACGCCTACGCGGCGGAGGCGGGCGCGTCCCTGCTGGCCGAAGGATCCAGTTTCCGGGTCGGGCACGTCCGCATCGACGTGATGCACACGCCGGGACACACGCCGGAGCATCTCACTTTTCTGGTCACCGATACGGCCACGGCCGATCAACCGATGGGCGCGCTCACCGGCGACTTCGTCTTCGTCGGTGATGTGGGCCGCCCCGATCTACTCGAGCGTGCCGCCCACATCGCCGGGACCATGGAGCTCGGCGCCCGGCAGCTCTTCCGCTCGCTGCAGCGCTTCCGGCAGCTGCCGGACTTCCTGCAGATCTGGCCCGGCCACGGTGCGGGTTCCGCCTGCGGCAAGTCGCTCGGCGCCGTACCCCAGTCCACCCTTGGGTACGAGAAGCGATTCAACTGGGCGTTCGCCGTGAACGAGGAGGATGCCTTCCTGGATGCCGTGCTGGCCGGACAGCCCGATCCGCCTCGCTACTTCGGCCAGATGAAGCGCATCAATCGCGACGGCCCGCGGCTGCTCGGTGCCCCGCGCAGGCCCGACCGGTTGCCGTTCGAGCGGTTGGCCGCGCTGCTGGCGGCGGGCGCCGTCGTGGTGGACGCACGTCCCGCCCGTGAGTTCGCCCTCGGGGCGGTGCCGGGGACCATCAACATCCCGCTCAACCGCGCCTTCACCACCTGGTCGGGCTCATTGCTGCCGTATGACCAGGAGCTCTATCTGCTGCTCGACCACCGGGACCCATCGATGGTGGATGACGTCGTCCGCCGGCTCGCCGGGATCGGATTGGACCGGATCGCGGGATACTTCGGGACCGACGTGCTGGAGGCATGGCGTGAGTCCCGGAGCGCGCTGCAGACGATTCCCCAGATGGACGCCTCCCAGGTGCGGGCCGGCGTCGACGCCGGGCAGCTCACGCTGCTCGACGTGCGCAACGGGTCCGAATGGGATGCCGGACACGTGCCAGGCGCGAGTAACATTCCCGTCGCCGATCTGGACGCCCGGCTTGCGGAGGTGCCGCAGGATCGGCCCGTCGTGGTGCACTGCCAGTCGGGCTCCCGCGCGGCCATCGCGGCGAGCCTGCTCCGGGCGCGTGGCGTGGGCGAGGTGCGAGTCTTCTCCCGCGGCTTCGCCGAGTGGAGCGCGGCAGGATATCCGGTGGAACGGCGGGGACCGTAGCACTCGGTGACCAGGGTCTCGGGCGGCGTGCTCCTGGTGGCCGGGCTCGGAATGGTCCTGCTCGCGCACCGGTTCGGGGCGCCGGTGCTCGCCGGGCTTCCCGCCCGTGTGGCACGCCTCGGCGGGTGGGCACCGGCGGCATTCGTGCTGGCGTACGTCCTCGCGACCGTCGCCTTCGTTCCTGGATCCCTCCTCACCCTGGCCGCCGGCGCGCTGTTCGGGCTATGGAAGGGGACCGCGCTCGCGTTCACGGCGGCCACCCTGGGCGCAGCGGCATCGTTTCTGGTGAGCCGATACGTAGCACGCGGCCTGGTCCAGCGCCGCCTGACGGGCGATCAGCGTGCCGTGGCCGTCGACCGCGCCATCGGCGACCACGGCAGGAAGGTCGTATTCCTCCTCCGGCTCTCTCCCGTCTTTCCCTTCAACCTGCTGAACTACGCGCTTGGCCTCACCAGCGTCCGGTTCACCGACTACCTGGTCGCGTCGCTGGGGATGCTGCCCGGCACCCTCGTGTACGTCTACTGCGGCAAGCTGATCGGCGACGTCGCGCGCCTGGCGGGACCCAACACGGTCCGGGGCACGAGGGGATACTACGCCCTGCTCCTGGTCGGCCTCGCGGCCGCCATCGCGGCGACAGCCATCGTGACCCGGGCCGCCCGCCGCACGCTCGGGACCCTGAACGTCGGCCAACGTGCCTCTCCCTAGCGATCAGTACGACCGTCAGCTGGCCGCGAACGTGCGCCCGGCCGACTGGACCAATCCCGATCCACGGCAGCGCTATCACCTGGTCGTGATCGGCGCCGGACCGGGCGGCCTGATGGTGGCCGCCATCGCCGCGGGACTGGGCGCCCGGGTGGCCCTGATCGAACGGCACCGCCTCGGCGGCGACTGCCTCAACGCCGGCTGCGTTCCCTCGAAGGCGCTGATCGCCGCCGCCCGATCGTGGCGTGTCGCCGCGGATTCCAGTCGAGACTTCGGTGGACCGCGGACCGTGGGGACCGGCGACTTCGCCACCGCGATGCAGCGGATGCGACGTCTGCGTGCCGAGCTCAGCCGGGCCGACTCGGCGGCACGGTACCGCGACCTCGGCGTGGACGTCTTCCTGGGCGAAGGCGCGTTCACCGGGCGGGACGCCGTGTCGGTGGCCGGCCGCGTTCTCCGCTTTCGCCGAGCCGTCATCGCATCCGGCTCACGGGCGGCCATCCCGCGAGTCCCGGGGCTCGAGGGCACCGGGTACCTGACCAACGAGACCGTCCTCGACCTTGCCCAGCTGCCGCGGCACCTCGTCGTCCTCGGCGCCGGACCCAACGGCTGCGAGATGGGCCAGGCGTTCGCCCGTTTCGGCAGCCGTGTGACGCTGGTCGAGGAGCAGGCGCACATCCTTCCGGGCGAGGACCCGGACGCGGCGCGGGTCGTCGGGCGGGCGCTGGAAGGCGATGGCGTCCGCCTCCTCGTTGAGGCGCGGGTGCTCCGCGCCGATCCGCGCGGGAGCACCCGGGTGCTGCAGGTACAACGCGACGGGCGCACCGAGGAGATCGCGGCCGACCAGGTGCTGCTGGCCGCCGGCCGAGTGCCCAACGTGGAGGGACTCGGCCTCGAGGCCGCGGGCGTTGCCTTCGGGCCTCGCGGCATCAGGGTGGACGACCGGCTTCGCACCAGCAACCGCCGCATCTTCGCCATCGGCGACGTCTGTTCCCAGGAGCGCTTCACCCACGTGGCCGACGCCCAGGCCCGGCTGGTGGTGGGTAATGCCCTGTTCTTCGGCCTCGGGGGAGGGGACGCGAGCCGCTTGATCGTGCCCCGGGTGACCTACACCTCGCCCGAGGTGGCCCACGTCGGCCGGTCGCTCGGCGAAGCGGCCGGGGCGGGCTACCGGGTGGACACCATCACGGTGCCCTTCGAGGCGGTCGACCGCGCGGTGCTCGACGGTCAGAACGGCGGCTTCCTCCGGGTGCACCTTCAACGGGGCCGCGGCCGGATTCTGGGAGCCACGCTGGTCGCAGAGCATGCGGGAGAGATGATCGGCGAGCTCGCCCTCGCCGTCACGGCCGGCGTCGGACTCGGCGCAATCGGGTCGACCATCCGCCCGTATCCCACCCAGGGTGAGGCCATCCGCAAGGTGGCCGACGCGTGGCGCCGGGCGCGACTCACGCCGAGGGCAAAGCGCGGCTTCGAGCGCTTCTTCCGCATCCTCCGCTGAGCCGAAATCCGCCCACCGCATCGAGTGCTGGAACCGATTCTACCAGAGTGGCGCTACCCCCGCACTACGAGCTCCTCCGCTGTCCATGTCACCGGCTGCCCGAGGCCACCGGCTCCGATGCGCGTCCTGATGTTCGGCTGGGATTTTCCCCCGTTCCAGGCTGGGGGTCTCGCGACCGCCACCCTCGGCCTGGTAAAAGGACTGCTCGGCCGGGGCGTCGAGGTCACTCTGGTGGTTCCCTTCGCAGCGCCGACGGCTCCGGTCATCCCTAACCTCCGCCCCGGGTGGACCGAACCGTCAGGAGCGAGCGCCCCGCCCACACTACCACCCCGGCGGGGTTTGCTGTATATCCCCGTTTCGCTCCCTCTTCACCCCAACAGGCGGCGCTCATGCTGAAAGAGTTCAAGGCATTCGCGATGCGCGGCAACGTTCTCGATCTCGCCGTCGGTATCATCATCGGTGGGGCCTTCGGCACCATCGTCAAGTCGTTGGTCGACGACGTCATCATGCCCCCGGTCGGTCTGGCGCTCGGCAACGTCGATTTCTCGAACCTCTTCTTCCAGCTCAAGGCCGGCGACAAGGCGCCGCCGCCCTATTCGACGCTCGCCGAGGCCCATTCCGCGGGTGCGGTGACCGTGAACTACGGAGTCTTCATCAACAGCATCATCACCTTCCTGATCATCGCCTTCGCCGTTTTCCTCATCGTGCGCGCGGCCAACCGGCTGCAACCGAAGGAAGCGGCCGCGGCGCCGAGCACCAAGGATTGTCCGTACTGCAAGATGCCGATCCCGCTGACCGCTACCCGCTGCCCGGAATGCACGTCCGATCTCAGGGCGGCCTGAGCTATGGATCACCGGTTGACGACCACCGCGTTCACTCTCGATGGCTATCGCGTGGTCGAGACCCTGGGTGTGGTGCGGGGGATCACGGTCCGCTCGCGCTCGATCTTCGGCACCATCGGCGGCTCGCTCCAGACCCTCCTGGGCGGCAACATCACGCTCTTCTCCGAGCTCTGCGAGCACACTCGGGCGGAGGCGTTTCAACTGATGGTGACGCACGCCGAGGCGGTCGGTGCGAACGCGATCATCGGCGTGCGGTACGATGCCACCGAGGTCATGCAGGGGGTGACGGAGGTTCTCTGCTACGGAACGGCGGTGGTGGTCGAAGGGGGCTGACGGGCTGCCCCGCTGCCGCGCCCGGGGGCGGGGTGAGTGGGCTGCACTTTATGTCACAAAGTACTTGCCGGCAATAAAACCACGTGGTACCTTGAGCCATGGCCCTCCCTCAGCGGCTCCATCCGCCCGGTCCCGAGTCTCCCGCGCTCCACGCGCGGGCCATGGACAACCTCTCCTTCATCCGCCAGACCATGGAGCGGGCCACCGCCTTCACGGCGGTACCCGGCTGGGGCGGGGTAGGGATGGGGATCCTGGCGCTCGGGGCCGCCGCGGTGGCCCATACCCGGATCACCCCGCACGAATGGCTCTTCGCCTGGCTGGGCTCCGCGGTCGCGGCGCTCACCCTCGGCGGCTGGACCATGGCGAGTAAGGCGCGCCGGGCCGGCACCGTGGTCTTCTCCTACTCGGGGCGGCGCTTCGTGCTGAGCTACGTGCCGCCCCTCCTGGTGGGCGCGCTGCTCACCGGCGTGCTGGTCCGTGCCGGCCTCTACCAGGCGCTGCCCGGAACCTGGCTCCTGCTCTACGGGACCGGCGTCGTCACCGGCGGCGCCTTCTCGGTCCGGGTCGTGCCGCTCATGGGCCTCTGCTTCATGGCCCTCGGTGCGGTGGCCCTGTTCGGACCCGCCGCCTGGGGCAACCCGCTCATGGCGGCCGGGTTCGGCGGCCTGCACATCGTGTTCGGTCTGCTCATCGCTCGGAGGTATGGTGGCTAAGTCCAATCTCGCGCCCAAGAAGCCCGACAGCCGGGCGGCGCCGGAGCCGCTGCAGGGCATCCGCGGCGGCGCGGCGCACGCGCCGCTGGAGCTCGATCGCCTGATTCACGAGCGCATGCGCCTCGCCATCGTGAGCGCGCTTGCCGTCAACCATTCCTTGAGCTTCAACGAGCTCAAACGGCTGCTGGAGACCACCGACGGCAACCTCAGCGTGCACGCCCGGAAGCTGGAAGAGGCCGACTACATCGTCTGCACCAAGTCCTTCGAAGGCCGGGTGCCCCGCACCGAATACCGGCTGAGCGCCGCCGGCCGCAAGGCGCTGGAGCGCTACCTCGAGCACATGGAAGCGCTGATCCGCAGCACCCGTGAGCGTTGATCCCCGCCCCTTTTTTTTGAGGACTGACTTTATGAAGCAAAGCGCTTCGCCCTCGTCGGACCCGGCCGGCCTCCACGTGGGGATCATCATGGACGGGAACGGTCGCTGGGCTACCCGGCAGGGACGCTCGCGGTCGGCGGGCCATCGCGAGGGGGCCGCGATGGTGCGCCGGATCGTGGAAGCGGCCCCCGGGGCCGGCATCGGCGTGCTCACGCTCTTCGCCTTTTCCGCCGACAACTGGCGCCGTCCGCCGGCCGAAGTGAGCTGGCTCATGCGGCTCTTCCGGGAGTACCTCCGGGGGGAGACGGCCCGGTGCCAGGAGAATGGCGTGCGGCTGGAAATCATCGGTCGCCGGGACCGGCTGGCCGAGCCCCTCCGGCGCACCATGGAGACTGCCGAGCGCGCGACGGCCGGAGGCGAGCGGCTGCACCTGCGGATCGCCCTGGACTACTCCGCGCGCGACGCCATTCTTCGAGCCGCGCAGTGCCTCCGGCCTGAGACCGTGCCCTCGCGCGAGTCGTTCGGGCGCCTGCTCGCCATCGTGGATCACGGGACGCCGGTGCGCGAGCTCGACCTGCTCATCCGCACCGGCGGCGAGCGCCGCCTGAGCGACTTTCTCCTCTGGGAGGCCGCCTACGCTGAGCTGTTCTTCACTCCCCTGATGTGGCCCGAGTTCGGCCCCGAGCAGCTGAGCTCCGCGGTGCGCGAGTTCACCCGGCGGGAGCGGCGGTTCGGCGGCCTCCCGGATGCGGCAGCTGGGTGAGCGTGCCACCACGGACCCGCGACGGACTGGCCCTGCTCGCCGCGGGGCTCGGCGTCGGCGTGGCCGCCGACGTGCTGGCCCACACCGTCCCCGAGCGACTCGACGCAGCGCTCGGCCTCGGCGTGCTGGCCCAGGCCTTCGGCGCCCTGGCGTTGGCCGGCGTCGTGCCCCGGCCGGAGCGGGTGGCGCCGCTGGGCCTCCCACTCGGACTGCTGGGGCTCGCGCTGATCTGGCGCGACTCACCGATCCTCTTCGCGCTCAACCTGCTGGGCATCGGGCTCGTGGCCGTGCTCGCCACGCCCTGGGTAAGGGCTGCGGGGTGGGTGGGGGCCGGACTCACCGACTACGCACTCGGCGCGGGCCGGCTGGCCGGGGGAGCGGCTGGAGGCGCGGCGGTGCTGGTGCTGACGGATATCGACTGGGGCGCGCTGCCGGCCGAGAGCCGGACCCGAACCGTCCGCGGCACGGCGATAGGTCTGGTGGCGGCGGTGCCGGTGGCTGCCGTGTTCGGCGGCCTCCTGATGCAGGCCGATCCGGTGTTCGATCGGCTGATGACGCGGACATTCGCCGTCGATCTCTATCGGCTGGTGTCCCACCTGTCCATGGTCCTGCTCTGGGGCTGGATTGCGGCCGGCCTGCTCCGCGCCTTGTCCAATCGGGACGCCGGCGCGGAGCGAGGCGCGCTGCGTGGCGGTCGGCTGGGACTGGGGGAGGTCGGGACGGTGCTGGCGGTGGTCGACCTGCTGTTCCTGGCCTTCGTCGCCGTGCAGTTCCGCTACCTCTTCGGCGGCGCCGCGCTGGTGCAGGGTCTCACCGGCATGAGTTACGCCGAGTACGCGCGGCGGGGCTTTTTCGAGCTGGTGACCATCGCGGCGCTCTCGCTTCCGCTCCTCCTGCTCGCCGACTGGTCGCTGGACCAGGGGGACCGGCGGCGGGTGCGACGGTTTCGCCTGCTCGCCGGTCTCATGCTCCTGCTGCTGGACGTCATGCTGGCCTCGGCGCTGTTCAGGATGCGACTCTATACGGCCGAGTACGGCCTTACCGAGCAGCGCTTCTACACCACGGCGTTCATGGGATGGCTGGTGCTGGTGTTCGGCTGGTTCGCGGCCACGGTGCTCCGGGGACGTCGCGGCCGCTTCACGCCGGGCGCGCTGGCCGGTGGGCTGCTCGTGCTGCTGGCGCTCAACCTGGTGAACCCGGACGGGCTCATGGCGCGGACCAACCTGGCCCGCGCGTGGGAGGGCCGCCGATTCGACGCGAAGTATGCCGCCCGCTTGAGTGCCGACGCGCTGCCCACGATACTTCCGCTGCTGCCCGCGCTTCCGCCGGCGGATCGCTGCGCAGTATCGGCGGCGCTACGCACACGGTGGAGCTCGGAGCTTTCGCGCAGCAACAGGTGGAATATCAGTATCTCTCGGGCATCGCGATTGCTGGCGGCCCAACCCGCCGTGCTCGGTCCTAATGGCGATCGCTGCTCCTGAATAGCCAAATCAAGCCAGAACGTTGGACGTTAGATCAAGCGGTGGTTCCGCTCAAGGGAGCGCCCCGTCCTGCCGCGCCACGGTGTCGAGGTGGAGTGGATAAGACTGGAATTCGGCGCCGACCGCGCCGTTGCGTGCTGAGGGCGGCTACTGTCGAGTCGTGACGGTGCTGTTGGACAGCTGCGGCGTAACCTCGAAGTCGAACACCGATCCGGGAGCCACGAGAAGCTCTTCGGAGCGGAACGGTTGTTCGGCCCCGTTGGTACGGGCCTCGAACTGGATCGAGCCGTGGCCGATCAGGTTCTGGGGGACAACGAAGTGGCCAGCCATCCCGGGGTTCACGGTTCCCAGGCGGTGGGTGATCCCCCACCCGATGGCGTAGACCTCGATGGGAAGGGCATACTGGCTGGTAACCTCGACAGCGACCGGAGGGCCAGTCGGCCGGATATCGCCGCCGCGGGAGTGGGCGCATGCGGAGGCCGTCAGCAACAGGGCAGGAACGAAGACCCTCAATCCGCGAAGCACGCGCCCTCCCTTCGCTCGACCTCTCCACCCGGCGCGATCCAGCTGAAAGGCGAGGTCTTAGTCGCACCAAAGTATGCCACCGGTCGTCTCGCGCGCCAGTCGGCCGGCCTTCCCTGGGGCCCCGGCATCAATGAAATTGCCCGAGGCCCTTACAGAAACTCTCCATGCGCCGATCCGCCGGCTCACGCGCCCTCGCACTGGCCTTGGCTGCCCTCGCGGCGGCCGCTGCTCCTCTGTGGAGCCAGGTCAGCGTCACCTCTCCCGACGGCCGCAACCAGGTGACGCCCTCCCTGCGCGCCATCACGGACGAGGAGCGCCTCGCCTTCGATGTCCCGCTCTCGTTCCTTACGCCGGGCAAGCGGTACGTGGCATCACCCGCCGGCCGGTGACGTCCGCCACCCGACTCTACATCGTGCTGGCGCCGGGAGGTGGCCAGGCCGTCCGCATTCGGGCCGCCCCATGACGGCGAGCATGGACGTGCTCGGCGCCATCGGCACCACCTCGATGGTGCAACTACGCAAGCTCGCTCCGCAGGGGGGTGCGGCCATTTTCCTCAAGCTCGAGTGGGAGAACCCTACCGGCAGCCTCAAGGATCGAATGGCGCGGGCCGTGATCTCGCAGGCGGAGGAGACGGGCAGGCTCAAGTCCGGCGATACCGTCGTGGAGTACACCGGCGGCAGTACCGGGACGTCCCTGGCACTGGTCTGTGCCGCCACGGGCTACCGCATCCATATCGTCAGCTCGGACGCGTTCAGCCGGGAGAAGTTGGATCACATGGCAGCGTTGGGTGCCGAGCTGACGCTGGTGCCGAGCGAGGGCGGCCTCACGACCAGGAAGCTGATCCTGGAGATGATCGAGACCGCGCGTGGCTTGAGCCAGCAGCCGCACACATACTGGACCGACCAGCTCAACAACCAGGACAGCATCGCCGGCTACTACTCGTTGGGAGAGGAGATCTGGAGTCAAACGAAAGGACAGATCGATGTCTTCGTGCATTGCGCGGGCACGGCGGCTTCCTCGCGTGGAGTAGCGACCGTTCTGAAGCGATACAAGCCCGGCGTCAAGATCGTCGTGGTCGAGCCCGCGGAATCCTCGGTCTTGCTGGGAGGTCGACCCGGGCCGCATAAGATCGAAGGCTTCGGGATCGGCTATACCCCACCCCTGTGGGAACCGAGCGTGGTGGACGAGATCCTGTCGGTCGGAACGGAGGAGGCCAAGGACATGGCGAGACGTCTTGCGCGGGAGGAGGCCCTCTTCGGCGGGACCTCGTCCGGAGCGAACGTCGTGGCCGCCATTCGAGTCGCGGAGCGGCTGGGACCTGATGCCAGAGTGGTGACGCTGATGGCGGACTCCGGGTTGAAATATCTGAGCACTGATGTGTACAGGAGCCAGGGAATCGGTGCGAATTAGGCGCCAGAACGCCGCCGCCGTCGCCGAGGGGTGCGGGCTCCGAGCGATGCGGACTGCCGGCGCACCATGAAGGTCTTGATCTTCGGGGCGACCGGGATGGTGGGCCAGGGCGTCCTCCGGGAGTGCCTCGCGGCGCCCGATGTGAGCCAGGTGACAGTGGTGGGCCGGACCAGGGTCCCACAGCACCACACACGTCTCCAGCAGCTCGTTCGCGCCGACCTCATGGATCTCGGCCCGATCGAGGAGCAGCTTCGAGGATTCGATGCCTGTTTCTTCTGTCTCGGCGTGTCCTCCTCGGGCATGACCGAAGGGGCCTACAAGCGGGCGACGTACGAACTCACCTTGGCTGTCGCATCCACGTTGTCGCGCCTGAACCCGGGCATGATCTTCACCTACGTCTCCGGCGCGGGGACGGATAGCACCGAACGGGGACGCACCATGTGGGCGCGGGTCAAAGGCAAGACGGAGAACGACCTCCAAGCACTGCCGTTGGCCGGCGTGTACCTGTTTCGGCCAGGTGTGATCCAACCGCTCCATGGCGTCAAGTCCAGGACGCCCGCCTATCGGCTCTTCTACACCTTTGCCAAGCCGCTGTTGCCGGTGGCGAGAGCACTCTTCCCCGACCTCGTGCTGACGACCGAAGACATGGGCCGGGCCATGCTCAATGCCGCGCGCCTCGGTCCTGGGCGAGCCGTGCTTGAGACCAGAGACATCGCACGGCTCGCCCGGGGGCCCGGGACGTTTGCGTCTGGCGCGGGCTGAGGAGATGGCGAAGCGGTTCCGTAATCCCTGGCCGGACAGCGAGCCGCAGAATTGGCGGAACGTCCTCCGATTTCTGGTCCAGGGGCGCGCGGCTGCCCGGGCAAAGACGCCGCCGCGAGGCACCTTTCCGGTCTCGACGCCGGCCGTCTCCTATCCCCGGGCGGATCGTGGCGATCTCACGGCCACTTGGATCGGCCATTCTACCGTGCTCCTGCAGCTTGGCGGCATCAATGTGCTGACCGACCCGGTGTTCAGCCAGCGCGCCTTTCCGGTCCAATGGCTGGGGCCGCGACGGGTCATGGATCCGGGGCTGCCGATCGATGCGCTCCCGCCGATCGACCTGGTGGCCCTCTCGCACAACCACTACGATCACCTCGACCGGCCCGCCATGCGGCGGATCGCGAGGCGTCACCCCCGGGCCGTGTGGATCGTGCCGCTCGGGCTCGGCGCGTACATCCGGCGCTGGGGACCTCGCGACATCGTGGAGTTGGACTGGTGGCAGCAGACCGCCGTCGAGGGCCTCCGGATCACGGCGACGCCGGCACGGCATTTCAGCGGCCGCGGGCTCCGGGATCGGAACCGGTCGCTCTGGTGCGGGTTCGCGTTCGAGGCAGAGGGAAAGCGCGCACTCTTTGTCGGTGACACGGCCTATCATCCCGAGTTTGAGGCGATCGGCTCGCGATGCGGTCCCTTCGATTTCGTGATGATCCCGATCGGCGCGTACGATCCTCGCTGGTTCATGCACGTCGTCCACGTGGACCCGGAGGAAGCGGTGCGAATCTACCACGACCTGGTGGCGTCCCAGCGCGACAAGCCACCTCCGGTGATGCTCGGTATCCACTGGGGGTGCTTTCGCCTGACGGACGAGCCGATGGACGAGCCACCCCGGCGAACCGCCGAGAGCTGGCGTGTCGCCGGGCTGGAGGAGGACCGGCTCTGGATCGCGCGGGTCGGAGAGACCCGGCGTCTCACGACGCTCGGGACTTCCTGACCTCCGCGCCCGGGCCGGCTTACCCTCCCCCGACCGCCTACGCTACCGAAGCAGGCGACAATCGCGCCTTCAGGGCCGCTCGTATCCGGGCCAGATGATGATAGCTGTGCCGGACGGCGTGGTCCTCGAGGAAGAACTGGCAGGTGAGCGGGGCGTCGGCATTGAGGGAGATCGGCGCCGCCCGATCCAGCTCCCCGTCGCTCAGCGCCCGAATCGCGGCGGCGGCCGCCGTGCTGTTGCGCTCCAGCAGCTCCAAGGCCACCTCCTTCGTCACGGCGTCCTGCTCCTTGGCGTGCGCGGCATTCATCTGGTGGACATCATCCCACGTCACGCCCGCGACCGGCTTTCCCGCGGCCAAGGTCTGAGCCAGCTGGATCTCCAGCGGGTACATGGTCGCGACATGGTGCACGATGACGCCGATCTTGCGCCCGTCCTTGGGGACGCGGGTGTGCCACTCGGCGCTGGTCAGGGCACTGGCGGAGCTTGCCAGGGCGCGCGCCCCCTGCTCGAGGCGCTCGGCGAGGGCGGCGGAACGTTGGCTCATGGTTGACCTCGTGCTGAAGGTGATCCGATATGGAAGCGAGCCGTCAGGGAGTCGGGAGGCAAGTATAGCGGGGGCGGCGTGCCTGGTATATCGGCGGGAGACTCACGGTGATGTCGGCATTTGACCTACAGCCGACTACCGATATGGCGGCATCCACCTACTTGGCCTCGATCCAGGCGGCCTTGTGATACGTCTCCGTATCATACAGATCCGGCTGCAGCTTCGCGTCCGCCCGGATGTTCCGGTACTCCTCCCGCTGCACTTCCTTCCCGTTCAGCTTAATCACGCATCGTGGCGCGACCCACGCCTTCGCCAGCGGCTGGTAGTTTTCGAAGGTGATGTCGAGCAGGTCGGGTGGGGCCCCCGGGTTCTTCTGGCTCTGGTGCGCCTCGATCAACCGAACGAACAGCATTCGCTTCTGTTCGATCCAGAACTGGTTGGTGGTAGTGTCGCCCTTGTCGGCCCCGACCACCCAGATCCTGGTGCCGTTCCAGTTGTCCTCCCGGATCTTGCTCAGATCCATCGACTGCGCCTTGAGCTGCGCGATGGTGGTCTCCGGCGGCTGCCCGTACACGTCGAAGCCCAGGGTCATCAGCAGGTTGCGGTCCTGGTGGGCGGCCACCCGCTTGCCACCCCGGAAGATGATGGACGAATCGCCCACGTACATGAACGCGTTCATGCTGTCCAGTGGCGCGATGTCGATCCGGAGCTTCCCCGGAATGGTCCCCGCCTCGTACCAGGTCTCCGGCGGTCCTTCCGGATGGGTGGTCGTCTGCTCGAAGGTGAGATTGTGATACCACTTGCCCGCGTATTTGGCGTGCATCTGACGCACGAGGTCTTCGCCTGACTTGGGCGCGGTATGAGTACCGAGCAGGGCGAGCGGGACCAGCAGGAAAAAGGGACGCACGCAACCTCCAGGGTTGGGTCGGATTGGGCGAATGATAGCCTTACGCCGCCCCAGGCTCGATGTTTCCCCCGGGCCCTCCGATTCTGGCAGTCGCTGCCGAATCGGTGGAACTCCAGGCTGGCCCATCGCATTAGACCCAACGCGGGCGTCCCGAAGCCTCCTGGCTGGCGGCAGCCGCGCGTCATGCCGCCCGACGGAGGGCGGGAAACCTGAAGGAGCGTGGTGACCCAGCCCCGGCATTTGACCTGCGAAGAGGTCTTCCGCAGACTCGACGACTATCTCGATCGCGAGCTCGATCCGGGGGAAGTGCCCCAGGTGGAGCGACATCTGGCCGAGTGCGAGTCGTGTGCCCGGGAATACCGCTTCGAGGCATCCGCGCTGGCGGGAATCCGGAGCAGGCTCCGGCGGATCCGGCTTCCGCCGGATCTCATGACCCGGGTCAGGCAGAGACTGTCGGCCGAGGGGGGTTAGGAAATCACGTCTCCGCCCATGGAACCCTTCCAGTTCAGGTGGCGTTCTATCCGGGAGCCTGATCCCCAATCAACAGAGGAAGACGCCGGCCGTCGGGCCGGGTCAGGAGGCATCCCGTGGCCGGAGCGGAAGCCGAGCGCCTCGCGCAGGACAGCAGTCGCGCTCGGAACTGGAAGCGCTGGGGCCCCTACCTGTCCGAGCGCCAGTGGGGCACGGTCAGAGAGGACTACTCTCCCGACGGCAATGTGTGGGACTACTTCTCCCACGATCAGGCACGGAGCCGGGCCTACCGCTGGGGCGAAGACGGTCTCCTCGGTATCACCGACCGCCAGGGTCGGCTCTGCTTCGGCCTGGCGCTCTGGAACGGGCGCGATCCGATCTTGAAGGAGCGGCTATTCGGGCTCACCGGTCCCGAGGGCAACCACGGCGAGGACGTAAAAGAGGTCTACTTCTACCTCGATTCCACTCCTACCCATTCGTACTTCAAGGGGCTCTACAAGTACCCTCAGACCGAGTTTCCCTACGAGCAGCTGGTTCGAGTCAACCGCGAGCGGAGCAAGACGGAGCCCGAGTTCGAGCTGGCCGACACCGGCGTGTTCGACGAGCACCGGTACTTCGACGTCTTCGCCGAGTACGCCAAGGCCGACACCGACGATATCCTGGTCCGCATCACGGTCGCGAATCGCGGCCCCGACGCCGCCACCCTGCATGTACTCCCCACCCTCTGGTTTCGCAACACCTGGAGCTGGGGACGCGACGGCGAAGGCTACTGGCCCAGGCCGAGCATCCGGCGGAGCGGGCCGGCCAGCATGCTCGCCGAGCACATGGGACTGGGGAGCTATACCCTGAACGCGGACCTTTCGAGGACCGGAGCCGCTCCGGAGCAGCTCTTCACCGACAACGAGACCAACCTCACCCGCCTCTTCGGCTCGCCCAACCCGCAGCCCTACGTGAAGGACGCTTTCCATCGGGCCATCGTAGAGGGAGATCGCTCGGCGGTGAATCCGGCAGAGGAGGGGACCAAGGCCGCCTTCCATTACGCTCTCACCGTTCCGCCCGGCGGCGAACAGGTGCTGCACCTGCGGCTCCGGAAGGCGGGCACGACCAGTGGCGCATCGTTCGGGAAGGCGTTCGACCGCACCTTCCAGGACCGGGTGGCCGAAGCCGACGAATTCTATGCCGCACACCTGCCCGCGGGCGCCACGCCTGAGGAGCAGCGAGTCCTGCGGCAGGGGTACGCCGGCCTGCTCTGGAGCAAGCAGTTCTATCACTACGTCGCCCCGCACTGGCTGGAGGGCGACCCGAGCCAGCCGGCGCCACCCCCGGACCGGAAACAGGGGCGGAACGCCGACTGGCACCATGTCTACAACCGCGACATCATCTCGATGCCGGACAAGTGGGAGTACCCCTGGTTCGCGGCGTGGGATCTGGCCTTCCACATGATTCCGTTCGCGCGAATCGATCCCCATTTCGCCAAGGAGCAGCTCCTGCTGCTGCTGCGCGAGTGGTACATGCACCCGAACGGCCAGATTCCGGCCTATGAGTTCGCCTTCGGCGACGTGAATCCGCCGGTGCACGCGTGGGCCTGCTGGCGGGTATACAAGATGACCGGCGCCAAGGGTCAGCGTGACCGGCTCTTCCTCGAGCGTGCCTTCCAGAAGCTGCTGCTCAACTTCACCTGGTGGGTCAACCGGAAGGATCCTCAGGGGCGGAACCTCTTCTCCGGCGGCTTCCTCGGCCTCGACAACATCGGGGTGTTCGATCGCTCCCGCCCGCTGCCGACCGGCGGCCACCTGGAGCAGGCCGACGGCACGGCCTGGATGGCGTTCTACTGCAACACGATGCTGTCGATGGCGCTGGAGCTCGCGAGCGAGAATCCCGCCTACGAGGACCTGGCGTCCAAGTTCTTCGAGCACTTCATCGCCATCGCGGACGCGATCAATAATCTCGGTGGCTCAGGGCTCTGGTGCGACGACGACGGCTTCTACTACGACCAGCTCCACGTCGAGGACAGCCAGCGGGCGCTCAGAGTCCGCTCCCTGGTGGGGCTGATGCCGCTCATCGCCGCCGAGGTGCTGGACGAGCGGAGCTTCGACCAGCTCCAGGGTTTCCGGAAGCGCATGAACTGGTTCCTGGAGAATCGCAAGGACGTGACCGGCCAGATCGCCTGCATGTATCCCCGGCAGGCCGGGGACCACGTCCAGCGTCTCCTGGCCATTCCGACCCGCGCCCGGCTTGAGCGGGTGCTGCGCTACATGCTGGACGAGAGCGAATTTCTCTCGCCCCATGGGATCCGCTCGGTCTCCCGGGTGCACCACGAGCGTCCCTACGAGCTCGATGTGAGTGGTGAGACCTATCGGGTGGACTATGTGCCCGCGGAGGGAAACAGCGGCCTGTTCGGCGGGAACTCCAACTGGCGGGGACCGGTGTGGTTCCCGATCAATTACCTGCTGGTCGAGGCGTTAGAGCGATACCATCACTTCTACGGGAACGACGTCACGGTGGAATGTCCGGTGGGATCCGGCCGGATGCTCAATCTCAAGGAAGTCGCTTCGGAGCTGGAGGCGCGCCTCGCCCGGCTCTTCCTGCCGGATGCGTCGGGGCGGCGGCCCTGTCACGGGGACGACCCTCGCTTCGCCGCCGATCCGCACTGGAAGGACCTGGTGCTGTTTCACGAGTACTTCCATGGTGACACCGGCCGGGGCGTGGGCGCCAGCCACCAGACCGGATGGACCGCGCTCGTGCTCCGCTGCATCGAGGGCCAGGCGCGCCAGCGCGGGGCTGCGGCGCCGGCCAAGCCCAAGTCGTCCGGCCGGCTCGCGGCGAGCCGGCGATGAGCGGGCCGATCGCGCTCGACGACCGCACCGAGTGGCTGGAAGCCGACGGCCTGGGCGGCTTCGCCTCGGGCACCACGCTGGGGGTGCGCACCCGGCGGTATCACGCCCTGCTTCAGGCCGCGACGACCCCGCCGACCGGCCGGATGGTCCTGGTGAACGGACTGGATGCCTGGGTCGAGACCGGAGGTCCCGAGTTCCTCACCCGCCAGCGCTATGGGCCCGGCGTGCTCGCCCCGGAGCACGGCGCCGGGCTGGAGTCCTTCACCGACGAGCCCTGGCCTACCTGGACCTACCGCCTGGCTGACGGCACCCGAATCGAGCACGAGCTGTTCGTGCCCCAGGGGCGCGCGGTGGTAGCGCTCCGCTGGCGGGTGGTGGGACGGCGCGCCGAGGCGCTGCCGTTCGCGGTGCGCCCCTTCCTGTCGGGGCGCGACTCGCACGCGCTGCACCACGAGAACCCGGCGTTCCGCTTCATGGAAGTGACCGCCGCTGAGCGGGTGGAGTGGCATCCGTACGATGGCGTGCCGGCCGTGCACGCGCTCTTCAACGCCGCCTACCAGCCGGAGCCGCAGTGGTATCGCGGGTTCCTCTACTCAGAGGAGCGGGCGCGGGGGCTGGACGACACGGAGGATCTGGCCGCGCCCGGCGTCTTCCGCTGGGACCTCTCGAGGAGCGATGCCGTGCTCCTGCTGGGCGCCGACGCGGCCCTCCCCGACGATCTCACCGCCGCCGAAGCCTTCAGCCGCTTCCGCCGCTCCGAGCGGGCCCGTCGGGCCCGATTCGCGAGCCGCCTGGAGCGCGCGGGCGACGCATACCTGGTGCGGCGGGATCCGGGGAAGACGATCGTGGCCGGCTATCCCTGGTTCACCGATTGGGGCCGGGACACGTTCATCTCCCTCCGGGGCCTCTGCCTCGCCACCGGACGTCTGGCCGACGCCCGCTCGATCCTGCTGGAGTGGGCCGGCCTGGTCTCGGAGGGCATGCTGCCCAATCGTTTCGTCGATCAGGGGGATGCTCCCGAGTACAACACGGTCGACGCGTCGCTCTGGTACGTGGTGGCCGCGCACGAATACCTCGACGCAGCGGAAGCTGCCGGCCGCCCGGCGCCCGCGCGGGACCGCAAGGCCCTCGGTCAGGCTGTGCAGGCGATCCTGGCAGGACACCTGCGCGGCACCCGCTACGGCATCAGGGCGGGCGACGACGGCCTGCTCGCCGCCGGGGAGCCGGGCGTTCAGCTCACCTGGATGGATGCGAAAGTGGGCGACTGGGTGGTCACCCCGCGGATCGGGAAACCGGTCGAGATCCAGGCGCTCTGGCTCAACGCCCTCCGTATCGCCGAGCGATTCACCCAGGATTACGCGGCGATCTACGCCCGCGGAGCAGCGAGCTTCGCCACCCGCTTCTGGAACGCCGATGCCGGATGGCTCTACGACGTGGTCGATGCCGATCACGTGCCCGGCCGGCTCGATCCGGCCATGCGTCCCAATCAGATCCTGGCAGTCGGTGGGCTGCCGTTCCCTCTGCTGGAGGGCGAGCGAGCCCGCCAGGTGGTGGATGCCGTGGAGCGCCGGCTGTGGACGCCGCTCGGGCTCCGCACGCTGGCGCCGGGCTCGGACGGGTACACCCCCTACTACCAAGGCGGCATTCGCGAGCGCGACGGCGCGTACCACCAGGGCACCGTCTGGCCCTGGCTCCTGGGGCCGTTCGTGGAGGCCTGGGTCAGAGTGCGGGGCGGCGGCGCGAGCGTGCGAGCGGAGGCGCGGCGGCGGTTCTTCCAGCCGCTGCTCGATCATCTGCCGGAGGCCGGGGTGGGCCACATCTCGGAGATCGCCGACGCGGAGCCGCCCCACACGCCGCGCGGCTGCCCCTTCCAGGCCTGGTCAGTGGCCGAGGCGCTCCGGCTCGACCGGCTGGTGCTCGGGGCGTCGGAGCAATCTCAACCGAGGAGAGCACGCCGTGCACAGCCGGTCGCCCGCTGAACACCACCTGCGGGAATACCTGATCGAAGGCGCGCTACTCGGGCTGTTCATGATCTCCGCCTGCGCCTTCACGGTGCTGCTGGAGCACCCGGCCTCCCCGCTTCACCGGGCATTGCCCGATGCCTTCATGCGACGGCTGTTGATCGGGCTGGCGATGGGAGGCACCGCGGTGGCCCTGATCTATTCGCCCTGGGGCAAGCAGTCGGGCGCCCACATGAATCCGGCGATCACCCTCACCTTCACCCGGCTCGGCAAGGTGGCTCCGCACGACGCGGCGGCCTATGTGGCCGCCCAGTTTGCCGGCGGGCTTAGCGGCGTGCTGCTGGCGCGGCTGGCGCTCCGCACCCTGCTGGCCCACCCGAGTGTCGGCTACGCGGCCACGTTGCCGGGTCACTGGGGGGTAACCGCGGCCTTCGTCGCCGAGGCCGCCATCTCCTGTCTGCTCGTGCTGATCGTGCTGACGGTCTCCAACCACCCGCGCTGGGCCGGGTACACCGGACTCTGCGCCGGTCTGCTGGTCGCGACCTACATCACGTTGGAGGCGCCGCTGTCGGGCATGAGCATGAACCCGGCGCGGACCTTCGCCTCCGCATTCTTCGGCCGGAACTGGACGGCCATCTGGCTCTATTTCGTCGCGCCGCCGCTGGGAATGCTGGTGGGAGCGGAGCTCTACCTCTGGCGCCGGGGGCGTCAGGCGGTGGCCTGCGCCAAGCTGCATCACCAGAACTCGAAGCGCTGCATCTTCTGCGAGTACCAGGCGAGCCGGGCCACAGCGTCCTTGCCCCAGGGAACCAATCCGAGCTCCTCGACATTATAGCCCGCGTCATCGGATCACATTCGGTTCGGCCACTGCTCAAGGAGAGGGAAGGATGAAACGGCGCGCCTGGATTCTGGGTCTGGTCGTTCTCGGTGGGATAGGCTGGTACCTGTTCCGCCCGGAGCTGCTGTTCGTGAACACCAAGGTCAACGAGGGCCTGGTCACCGCTTCGGCCTCTACCGCGCCGGCCAGTATTCTGGTCGGGCAGTTCCATTCGGTGGCCCACAAGACCGAGGGCACGGCCTCGGTGCACGACCTGGGCGAGGGCCGCCGGGTCCTGCGCTTCACCGATTTCGCAACCTCCAACGGGCCCGATGTGCGGGTCTACCTGATCGCCGCGCCGGACGCCTCTGACAACGCAACCGTTACCAAGGCCGGCTATATCGAGCTCGGGGCGCTCAAGGGGAACGAGGGCGACCAGAACTACGAGATCCCCGCCGGCACTGATCTCACCAAGTATCGCGCGGTCACGATCTGGTGTCATCGCTTCGCCGTCAACTTCGCCACGGCGCCACTCACCCCCGCTTCCTGACCAGGAGATCGTCATGTCGCTCGCTCGCGCAGTGTCCCTGTCGGTCGCGGTCCTGGCGCTCGCTCACGGGGCATCAGCCCAAGAGGCGCCGGCCGCGACCAAGTTCACGATCAAAGTCGACAACATCTCGAAGGGCGAAGTGCTCAGGCTGTCCACCGGCAAGACCGCGCCATTCGTATCCGCCCCCGTACTCTGGGCGGTCCACACCGGGAGCATGAATCCGATCTTCGTCGCCGGGCAGCCGGACGCCGGGAAGGGGCTGGAGACTCTGGCGGAGACCGGGAATCCCGCGCCCTTGGCCAGGTCGCTGAACGGCGCATCGGGAGTGGTCACTGTCGGCGCGGACGACCGGCCCGTCGGCGCCGACGCGGGCGGCCCTATCCCGCCGGGCAAAGGCTACCAGTTCGAGGTCACCGCTGCGCCGGGGCAGGCCCTCTCGCTCGCGTGGATGTTCGGCCAGTCCAACGATCTGTTCTACTCCAACGACCGTCCGATCGCCTTGTTCGATGCCGCCGGCAAACCGGTCACCGGCGACATGAGCAGCCAGCTCGCGCTGTTCGACGCCGGCACCGAGGTGAATGAGGAGCCCGGGCTGGGTCCCAATCAGGGTCCCCGGCAGAAGACGCCGGACGCGGGGATCCGGGAGCACCAGGGCATCGCCCATGTGAGAGACAAGTTCAGCTATCCTAGGACCACCGACGTGCTGCGGATCACCATCACGCCAGCCGCCGACGCCATGAGCAGCAAATAGATCGCCCACAGCTCCGGGAGCGCGGGGATGCGCTCCCGGAGAGTTCACCATCGGCTTCGGGATCTTCTTCATGGCTTCCTCACACTACGACGTCATCATCATCGGCTCCGGCGCGGGTGGCGGCACCCTGTTCCACCGGCTGGCTCCCTCCGGCAAGCGGGTCCTGCTGCTCGAGCGGGGAGACTACGTGCCAAGGGAGACGGACAACTGGAATACCCGAGCGGTGAACGTGGACGGGAAGTATCAGACCAGGGAGCACTGGCGGGACAAGGACGGAAAGGACCTGCACCCGCACACCAACTATTGGGTCGGCGGGAACACCAAGTTCTACGGCGCCGCGCTGTTCCGGCTCAGGCGGGAGGACTTCGGCGAGCTCCGACACCATGGTGGGATCTCGCCTGCCTGGCCGATCGGCTACGAGGAGCTGGAGCCTTACTACACCGAGGCCGAGCACCTCTACCAGGTGCACGGTGAGCGCGGGGTGGATCCCACCGACCCGCCGGCCAGCGGGCCATACGCCTACCCGGCGGTGAGTCACGAGCCCCGGATCCAGCAGTTGAGCGACGACTTCGCCCGCCTGGGCCTGCATCCGTTTCCGGTGCCGCTCGGTATCATGCTCGACGAGTCGAACCGGCGCGGGAGCCGCTGTATCCGGTGCGGCACCTGCGACGGCCATCCCTGCCTGGTGCAGGCCAAGTCGGACGCGCAGGTGGTCTGCGTGGATCCGGCGCTGGAGCATCCCAACGTGACGCTGCTGACCGGCGCGTACGTCTCCCGGCTGGAGACCAGCGCATCCGGCCGCGAGGTGACCCGGGTGCTGGTGGAGCGCAACGGAGCCCGCGAGAACTACTCGGCCGATCTGGTGGTGGTCTCCGCCGGGGCGATCAACTCCGCCGCGCTGCTGCTCCGCTCGGTCAGCGACCAGCATCCTCGCGGGCTTGCCAACGGATCCGACGTGGTGGGCCGCCATTACATGGGCCACATCAACTCGGTCCTGATGGCGCTCTCGAAGTGTCCCAATCCCACCGTCTTTCAGAAGACACTCGGGGTGAACGACTTCTACTTCGGCTCGCCGGAGTGGGAGTTCCCCATGGGTCACATCTCTTTCGTCGGCAAGCTCGATGGGGTCACCCTCTCGGCCGGTGCCCCTGCCATCGCGCCGGGCTGGACGCTGGACCTCATGGGCAGACACTCGCTCGACTTCTGGCTCACGTCCGAGGATCTGCCCGATCCCGACAACCGGGTGACGCTGGATCGGGACGGCAGGATCGTGCTGAGCTACACGCCGAACAACGGCGAGGGCCACCGGCGGCTGATCCAGAAGCTGGAGAGCCTGATGCAGCGGCAGACCAAATGCCCGGAGCACGGGCACGAGTGCCACCAGGGACTGTTCGCCCGCAACCTGTTCCTGGGTCAGCGTATTCCGCTGGCGGGGGTGGCCCACCAGAACGGCACCATCCGCTTCGGCCAGGACCCCAGCACCTCCGCGCTGAACGCCGACTGCCGAGCCCACGAGGTGGAGAACCTGTACGTGGTCGATGGCAGCTTCTTCCCCTCCAGCGGGGCGGTGAATCCGGCGCTCACCATCATGGCCAACGCGCTGAGGGTGGGCGACCGCATCCTCGACCGGCTGAGCGCGCGCCGGAGTCAGGCGGCTTCGGGACAGACCGCGGGCGCTCCGGCATGAGCGCGCTCGCGCTCCGCTGGGCGGTGCTCAGCGCCTTGCTCGCCGCACCTTCCCTCGCGGCGCAGACGCCCCAGCCTTGGTCCGGGCGCGGCGCCGTGCCGCGCCAGCCGGCCGTGGAACGGGGCCAGCCTTCTGCGGATGCCGGCGCCCAGGCGCAGGCGGTCGCAATGGTGGGACTCACCGTGGGGAGCATGGATCGGTCGATCGCCTTCTACACCTCGGTCCTCGACTTCGAGAAAGTGTCCGACGACGAGGTGGCCGGGACCGCCTACGAGGAGCTGGAAGGCGTCTTCGGCGTGCGCATGCGGGTGGTGCGCCTGCGGCTGGGCGACGAGTACCTCCAGCTCACCGAGTATGTGGCGCCGCGCGGGCGTCCGGCGCCGGTGGATGCCCGGAGCAACGACCGCTGGTTCCAGCACGTCGCCATCATCGTGCGGGACATGGATAGCGCCTATGCCCGGCTGCGCCGGGCCAACGTGCAGTACGCCTCGACCGGGCCGCAGCTTCTGCCCAAGACGATCCCGGGCGCGGCGGGCATCCGGGCATTTTACTTTCGCGACCCCGATGGCCACCCGCTGGAGGTGCTGCAGTTTCCGCCTGACAAAGGGAGCCCGAAGTGGCACAGCGCCACCCGCAGGCTGTTTCTGGGGATCGACCACACCGCCATCGTGGTGAACGACACCAGGGCGAGCCTGGCATTCTATCGCGACGTGCTGGGGTTTCGGGTGGCCGGGGAAAGTATGAACTTCGGCACCGAGCAGGAGCATCTGAACAACGTCCAGGGCGCTCGGCTGCACATCACCGGGCTGCGTGCCCCGGCTGGTCCGGGAATCGAGTTTCTCGAGTACCTGAGCCCACGGGACGGCCGCCCCTATCCCCCCGATGAGCGGCCCAACGATCTGGTCCACTGGCAGACCACGGTCTGGGTACCCGATGCCGAGGCCGCGGCGGCCGCGGTCCGGCGGGGCAAGTTCCGCCTGGTGACTCCGGCGCCCGTAGAGCTGCCGGATACTCTTCTCGGCTTTCAGCGCGGCATCCTGGTGCGCGACCCCGACGGTCACGCCGTCCAACTCGTAGAGCACGAAGGAGAAGTCCATGCCCACCACTGACCGCGACGGAGGGGCCGCGGTGTCGACCTCCAAGCGCACCTCCACCGCCGGTTCCAAGCCCGAGGCCGCCATGATGAAGGCCATCGCCGTCCGGCCCGGCATCCCCAATTCCATGTACCTGGCACAGCTGCCCAAGCCCTCGGTGGATGATGTCCCCGAAGGTCGTGGCGTGCTCGTGAAGGTGTTGCGAGTGGGCGTGGACGGCACCGACAAGGAGATCAACGCGGCCGAGTACGGGGCCGCCCCTCCGGGATACGATTTCCTGGTGACAGGGCACGAGGGCTTCGGTCGGGTGGAGGCGGTCGGTCCCGAAGTCACCGAGTTCGTGCCCGGCGACTACGTCGTGGCCACCGTGCGCCGGCCCGGCTCCAGCATCTACGACCGGATCGGCACCTATGACATGACGACCGACGACGTGTACTACGAGCGGGGGATCAACCTGCGTCACGGATTCCTCACCGAGTACTACGTCGACGATCCCGAGTACATTGTAAAGATCCCCTGCGAGCTGAGGGATGTCGGGGTCCTGCTCGAGCCGACGACCGTGGTGGAGAAGGGCATCGCGCAGGCGTATGAAATCCAGCGCCGGCTCCGCGTCTGGCGCCCCCGCAAGGCCGCCGTGATGGGGGCGGGAACCATCGGCCTCCTTGCGGCCATGGCGCTCCGGCTCCGCGGACTGGAGGTGACCGTGTTCGGCCGGACCGCGGCGCCCTATCTCAACTCCGAGCTGATCGAGGCTCTGGGGGCGCGCTACGAGTCCACCGCCACGCTTCCCATCCTCGAAGGCGCCAAGAGGTACGGACCCTTCGACCTGATCTTCGAGGCCACCGGCGCGTCTCCCGTGGTGTTCGAGAGCATGCAGGCGCTGGCCAAGAACGGGGTGCTGGTGCTGTCGAGCGTGACCGGAGGAGACAAGATGATCACGGTGCCCGCGGACCGGATCAATCTCGAGTTTGTGCTAGGCAACAAGGTGATGGTTGGCACGGTGAACGCGAATCGTGAATATTTTGAGATGGGCGTGAAGGACCTGGCCCACGCCGACGCGCAATACCCGGGATGGCTCAAACGGCTCCTCACCCATCCGGTGAAGGGGCTGGAGAATTGGCAGCAGCTGCTGGACACTCTGACCAACGCCAAGGGTGCGATCAAAGTGTACTGCGAAGTGGCAGAAGTCTGAGAGGACACATGTTTCCAGCGTCCGAGGTCGAGGGAACCGTCATCGCCGCGCAGGGGCAGGCACCCCGCGAGGCACGGCTCCGGCCGGATCATGCGCACCGGTATCCCGGGATCAGGCCCGAGAAATGGGAGACGGCTGCCGTCGTCGCCGATCGCGTGCTCGCGAGCTGGCTGCTCCGGGGAAACGACCTCGCCATCCGTGGCCGAGTTCTCCTGGAGGCGCACTTCGAGTTCCGGGGCGGCCGCGAGCGCGGCGGAGAGCGCGAGGGCGCTCGACCGCGGCGCGAGGACCGATGAGGCGGCTCGGGCTGGTCGCGAGGGCCCCGTCATGATCCGCGTCCGGCACCGGGAGACCGGTGAGCCGCTGCTCGAAGTCGCCGGGGATAGCCTCGCCGGGGCCGAGCTGCCGCAGGCCGTGCTGCTCTATGCGGACCTCCGCGGCGCCGACCTCCGGGGAGCCAACCTCCGGGGGGCCGACCTGTGCCAGGCGGATCTCCGGGAGGCAATGCTGGACAGCGCCAACCTGGCCGGCGCTGACATTACGCTGGCCAACCTGGCGGGCGCGAGCTTCCGAAACGCGATCCTGGCGGACGCCCGCCTGCAGGCTGTTACCCTGGACCTGGCCGGCCCTGCCCGGACCGACTTTCGCGGCGCCGAGCTCACCCGGGTCAATCTCAAGAACTCGAACCTGTCCGCCTCGAGCTTCGCCGACGCCGAGATGCGGCGGATCGACCTCACCCACGTCAATCTCTCCGGATCCGACCTCGGCGGGGCCAACCTGACCGAGGCGAACCTGAGCTTCTCCAACCTGCGCGGTGCCGATCTCCGGTATGCCATGTTGGTGGGCGCGTTGTTCAACCGGGTCGACCTGGAGAACGCCGTGCTGCGCCACGCCGACCTCACGTTCGCGGTGCTGAACGGGGCCACTCTGGCGGGCGCGGACCTTTCCTCCGCGCTGCTGTCGCAGACGGTGATCGCGCGCTGCCCCGACTTTGCCCGCGTTCGCGGGCTGGAGACGCTGGAGCTGCTCAACCAGTGCTCGATCGATCTTGCCACCGTTCGTCCCGGCCTCGACACTCTGTCGGACGAACTGCTGGAGGGGATGGGGCTGGAGCCGGGAGAGATTGCGGCGCTTCGCGCGGGGGACCAGGCGGTGAGTGGGTGATAAGAGCGGGAGGATCGCTGCTATCCCGAGACGATCTGTCATCCCTAG
Organism: Gemmatimonadales bacterium; assembly: GCA_036265815.1. Taxonomy (NCBI): domain Bacteria; kingdom Pseudomonadati; phylum Gemmatimonadota; class Gemmatimonadia; order Gemmatimonadales; species Gemmatimonadales bacterium. Next base: position 10,151 of record DATAOI010000102.1, on the reverse strand, counting down.
CCCATTCACTGCGCTCAGGGTAAACCCCGCGCCTGCCCGGCTCACTGACCCTCGTCAGCTCGCGTCCCTCTCGCCCGCCGCGCGGATCGCCTCGGCGATCCGCGCCAGCAGATCGGGCGGCACGCTCAACTGGCGCAGCTTCCGTCGCACGCCCGTCAGCACGCTCTCCTCGAAGGTGAACTCCCGGGTGCAGGCCGCGCAGATCTCGAGATGCTCCTCGATCAGGCGCATCTCCGTGTCGCTCAGCCGGCGATCGAGGAAGTCGTCCAACCGGCGGAATGCCTCTTCACAGGTGGTTCGATGCAGCGGATCGCTCATGCGCCGGCCCCGGTTGGCTGGTGACTGATGATGCCGTCTTCTTCCGCGACCTGCCACAGCGCCTTCTGCAGCATTTTCCGACCCCGGTGCAGCCGGGACCGGACCGTTCCGATGGGGCAGCCGAGCACCTGGGCGATCTCCTCGTAGCTCAGGTCCTCCATAAAATAGAGGGTGGAAACCACTCGGTACTCTTCGGGGAGGCGGTCGATGGCGGCGACCACCCGCTCGGTTCCCAGCTTCTCCAGGAGCTGACCGGCCGGATCCGGCCCCTGGGTGGGGAAGCCCGCTTCGGCCGAGCGGGCGTAGAGGTAGAGGTCCGGGGTGTCGTCGAGGTCGGACGTTACCGGCCGGCTCTTCTCCCGCCGGCGCTTCGAGAAGTAGCAGTTGGTCAGGATCTTGAAAAACCAGGCGCGAAAGTTGGTGCCCGGCTCGAAGGAGGCGAACGCCCGAAAGGCGAGCAACGCCGCCTCCTGGACCAGATCTTCCGCATCCGCCTGGTTGCGGGTGAGTCGGACCGCGACGCCGAAGGCAGTGGAGGTCACCGCCCCGAAGAGGACCTCGAACTCCGCGGGTGAGTGGGCTGGCTTCAACCCGGCTGCGGACCGGGCGGGTGCGGCCTGCGACTCCTCGAGCACGCTGTCTCGGCGGTAGGGTATTTGGGCCAATCTAATGAGGCTCAGAGAGTCCTGGTAACACGATTCAGCACGAAAAAGCGGAGCAGTCTCCGGGAGGCCCGGTCTCGTCAGTCGCGGGGAATCGCGCGCCCGATGAAATGCCCGATGGTGCCCCCCACGGCCGCGCCGAGCAAGCCCACGCCGATGGTGATCCCCGTGCAGTCCCGGGGACCATGCTCGGAGTTGCCGCAGGCGGCCGCGGCCGTGATCGCCGCCGCGATGCCGAGGCCGGTCCCCGCCACCGCCGTACCGACCCAGCGGTAGTCGCCTCGGCGCTCACTCGGCCGGAGGGCGAATCGGAGCGCGAACGGCGGCGGCTCCCAGCTGGCAGCCCGGAAGGACCAGACGGGCTCCTCGGCACAGGCCGGCGCGACGCCGCCGGCGAGCACCAGGACCAGCAGCAGGATCGGCAAGGACCGCATCAGCCGGCTTGCCGGGACGTGACGTAGCCGCAGCGGGGACAGGCGTGCATCTCCTCCACCACGCCTCCCAGCGCGGCGTCCACTCCGGCCGCTGTCGCGTCCCCGGTGTAGACCACCTTCTCGGCGTGCTGGTTCATGGTGGCCCCGCACATGGGACAGATCATCGGGCGTTCGGGCATCTGGCGCATCTCCGCTGGGGTGGGCTACAGGGCGATCGACTCGCGCCCGTAGCGCAGGGTCCTGGCCATCCAGATCAGCTCGCCGATGAACTTGTCCGTGCGCCGAACGAGCGCCGGGTCGAGCAGCGTGCCGTTCTGATCGAAGACCTTGGCCACGCTGCCTACGTTCACGTCCCAGAAGATGGTCACCAGGCCGAGCTCGCGAAGGACGGGAAGCGACGTCTCGATTACCCGGGTGCCGCCGAAGGGGCCGGCGGAGACCGCGACTATCCCCGCGGCCTTGTGGATATACTCTTTGAGGCAGCTGTCGAGCACGTGCTTCAGCAGCCCCGGCATGGCGTGGTTGTATTCCGGGGCCACCAGCACGATCGCATCCGCCCGGTTCATGCTGGCCGCGAAGCCAGGATCGGCGGTGCCCTCGCCGTTGTCGTCGAGCTGGACCGGGAGCGCACCGACGTCGATCAGCTCGGTGAAGACACCGTCTCGCTTCTTCAGCTCCCCGAGGACGAAACGCGCGGCATGCGCGCTCATCCGGCCCTTGCGGGCAGTACCGAGAATCACGGGAATGCTGAGCGGACGGGAGTCTGCCATGGAGCCCTCGGGATCTAACGGTCGGGTGGTGCCTCGGGGAGTGTAATGCCGAGCCGGGCCGCAAGGTTCCCGCCGGGCCTCGACCGGCCCTTCGAAGTTACACTTCCCGAGGAGATCGATCCCGCGGGCAGGAGGCTATGCCAGGAGGTTTGGTATGTCGGCAGAGGAGAAGGGTCCGACCGGACCGGACTTGAGGCAGGGGATTCCAACCGGCGACGTGGCGGACGGCGCCATGCTGGCGGGCCATGTGAACGGGGAAGGGGTGCTCCTCGCGCGCCGGGGCCTGGAATGGTTCGCCGTCGGCAGCGCGTGCACCCACTATAGCGGACCCCTGGCGGAGGGATTGATGGTCGGGGACACCGTTCACTGTCCCTGGCACCACGCCTGCTTCAGCCTCCGCACGGGACACCCGATTCGGCCACCGGCACTGCACCCCCTGAGCCGATGGACCGTCGAGGAGCGCGATGGTCGAGTCTACGTCATTGGGAAAGCGGAGGCTCCGGTGCCGCCCGCCGCGCGGAGAAGCCGGGAGCCCGCGGCCGTCGTGATCGTCGGGGGTGGCGCGGCAGGAGACAGCGCCGTCGCCGCGCTCCGGGTCGAGGGGTACGACGGCCCGATCACGGTCGTGGATCCCGATCCAGACGCGCCGTACGACCGCCCGAACTGCTCCAAGGATTATCTCGCGGGAACCGCCCAGGAAGAGTGGATGCCGCTGCGGGCGCCCGACTTCGACCGAGATTGCAGGGTCCAGCGCCTGCGCGGCCGCCGGGTGAGGGAGCTGCACCCGGGAGCTCGAGAAGTGGTGACGGACGACGGCGGGCGACTGCGGTACGGTGCTCTGCTCCTCGCGACCGGGGCCACTCCCGTCGCCCTGCCGTCGGGGATAGATCGCGGCGGGGTACCGGTCTACTACCTCCGGAGCCTGGCCGACAGTCGCACCATCATCGCTGCCGCCAAGACGGGGCGGCGTGCGGTGGTCTTCGGGGCCAGCTTCATCGGTCTCGAGGTGGCCGCGTCGCTGCGAGGCCGGGACCTGGAGGTGCATGTGGTCGCGCCCGACCCCCGCCCCCTCGAGCGCGTGATCGGTCCCCAGCTCGGCGACTTCGTGCGCACGCTGCATGAGGAGCACGGCGTCCACTTCCACCTCGGCCAGAAGGCGCGGGAGATCGCCGGGGCCGGGGTCGTGCTGGAGAACGGCGACCGCCTCGCGGCCGATTTCGTGGTCGCCGGCATCGGGGTCAAGCCCAATCTCGAGCTGGCGGAGGCGGCGGGCCTCACGCTCGATCGGGGCGTCGCGGTGAACGAGTTTCTCGAGACCAGCGCGCCCGGCATCTTCGCAGCGGGCGACATCGCCCGCTGGCCCGACCCGCACACCGGTGAGCGGATCAGAGTGGAGCACTGGGTGGTGGCGCAGCGTCAGGGCCGGGCGGTGGCGCGCAACATGCTGGGCATGCGCGAGCGGTTCGACGCGGTGCCGTTCTTCTGGAGCCAGCACTACGATGTGAGCATCAACTACGTGGGGCACGCGGAGCGGTGGGACTCCGTCGCCGTCGACGGCGATATCCAGGGACGCGACTGTGCCGTCCGCTTCAGCCGGGGCGGACGCGTGTTGGCGGTAGCTACGATCTTTCGGGATCGGGAGAGCCTCGAGGCGGAGGTGCGTATGGAAGCAGGGCAAGCACACTGAGGGCTGCGACGCCGCGGCGCGACCCATGGCGAGAAATAACTTCAAGTGCAGCTCCCAAAAGCATGTATTATAGTACGTTAGCTCTGCAGCATAATAACATGCATGAAGAGCGATGCCATGCTATCCCGAGGAGGATCAGCACCGAGGGATTTTGCTCACGCTGCCCCGCGCATCGGTCTCCGATACCTTTCACTTCATCTCCCCCGCTGTGCCTCGTGGCGCTCGAAGCCGGCGCCCAACGTCGAGAGTCGCACCCGGTAGACCGCCGCATTTGCTGCGATGAAGAGCGTGGATCCGTCCTCCCCCCAGGCAACGTTGCCGACGTTCCCGCCGAAATCGAACCAACCCAGCAGCAACCCATCCGGCGAGAAGACATAGACTCCACCGGGTCCCACCCCGAAGAGGTTGCCACGGGCGTCGACCTTCATGCCGTCGGCGGTACCATGCCGACCGGCAAACGATGCGGTGCCATCATAGAACACCCGCCCGGGGCCGAGGGTACCGTCCTCCTGTACGCTGAACGCGAGCCAGACCAGCCGGCCGGCATCCGCGTTCGACACATACAGCGTGCGCTCGTCCGGCGAGAATGCGATCCCATTGGGTCCGCTGAGCTCGGTGGTGAGCAAGGTGAGTGTGCCGTCGCGCGCCAGCCGGTACACACCCTGGAACGGCAGCTCCTTCCCCGGGTCGCGATAGCTCTGCGGCAGGCCGAACGGCGGGTCGGTAAAGTAGAGATCGCCGTTCGATTTGAAGACGAGATCGTTGGGGCTGTTGAGCCGTTTTCCCCGATAGCGCTCCACGAGCACCGTGAGGCGCCCGCTCGGCTCGCGCCGCACGATGCGGCGGTCGCCGTGCTGGCAGAACACGATCCGACCTTCCCGGTCGACGACGATGCCGTTCGAGCCGGGCTCCGCGCCGGCAAACGGCGTGCGCCCGGTGTAGCCGCTCGCCTGTAGGAAGAGGCGCTCGCCCTCGCCCTCACGCCAGCGGTAGATCGCGTTCTTCACCACGTCGGAAAAGAGCAGGTAGCCGCCAGCCGACACCCAAGCGGGTCCCTCGGCCCAGCCGTGGTCGTCCGCGATCCTCTCCAGACGGGCGCCGGCGGGGACGAGGCGGTCGAACCGCGAGTTGAGGCGGGTGATGATCGGCTCGCGAGCGGGCCGGGGGTGGAGCTGGGCCGCGAGCGGAGCGGTGATGGCGGTCAGGAACGAGATAAGGACCACCCAGAGCGCAGCGAATGGGCGCTGGACGACAGCTCCGCCCCTCATCTCGCCGCCGCCTGCTGCATGGCACCGGGGCGGATGCCCGGCACGCTCACCCGCACCCGATACAGACCGGTGCTCGCCGTGAGGTAAAGCGATTTCCCGTCTGCGTCCCCGAAGGTGAAGTTGGCATCGTGCTCCGGCGGAACGATCCGTCCTAACGCCTTGCCAGCAGGCGAGAAGATCCACAGCCCCCCCGGCGCCGAGACGTAGACATTGCCCTGCTCGTCCACCTTGATGCCATCCAGCGCCACCGGCTCCGGGTCGCCGGTGAAGTCGTGGAACACCGTTCCGTTGGCGATCGTCCCGTCGGTCTTCACCTCGTAGCGCATCAGCACCTTGCGCTTGAGGTCCCAGTTGTCGACGTACAGGTAGCGCTCGTCCGGCGAGAAGGCGATGCCGTTCGGTCCGCTCAGCTCCTTCGTCAGCAGCGTCACCTGGCTGTCCTTCACCATGTAGACCCCGCTGAATCCCAGCTCCTTCCTCGGATCGTCGAACGCCTTAGGCAGGCCGAACGGCGGATCGGTGAAGTAGAGCGTGCCGTCGGAGCGGTACACCAGGTCGTTGGGGCTGTTGAGCCGCTTCCCGTCGTACCGGTCCGCGAGCACCGTGATCTTGCCAGTCCGCTCCAAACGGGTCACCCGCCTGTTGCCGTGCTCGTTGATCGTGAGCAGGCCTTTCCGGTCTAAGGTGAGCCCGTTGGAGCCGGGCTGGTGGTACTCGCCGATGTCGACACCGGTGTAACCGCTGTGGGTGCGGAAGACCGAGACCGAGCCTTCCGGCGTCCAGCGGTAGATCGTGTTGGCGTTCGGGTCGCTGAACAGCAGGTAGCCGTCGGGATGCCACACCGGCCCCTCGATGAACTGGAATCCGCCCGCGAGCTTCTCGATGGTCGCGCCCCGAGGAACGATGCGGTCCAACGCGGGGTCGAGCCGGACCACCTTGGCCGGTGCCGCCGCCGGCGCGCCCACCTGGCCGGGACGGTAGAAATCGAGCGTCGCCGAGCGGACCCAGATGAAGTTCTCCGGCGGTCTGGACACCGGTCCGTTGATGCCGAAGACGGCGAGGTGGATCTGCTGCCCCGGTCGCGCGTCGCGGGTGAGCACGACGCGGTTGGGCGCGTTGAAGCCCTTGATCAGCTGGCCGCCGGTCTGGCCCAGCACCAGCGGAAGCTGCCCGTCCACCCAGATCTCGGCGTAGTCGTCCACGACCAGCTCGAAGACGACGGTCGAGCCGGTGACGTCAAAGCCGCCGACGGTCCGCGGCAGGCTGATCTTGGTCCGATACCAGTTGAAGGCGAGCCGCCCGTTCGACCGGCGGGTCTCGAGCGCTTCGGGCTCGATCACTTCCCACGCGGTATCGTCGAAGCCCACCGCTTCCGCGTGGGGACTGATGTCATTGGTCCGATTGGGAGGGCCGGACGGCCGGAGATCGGGCCCGGCGGCGTGGTGGTCGGTCTCGATCACCTTGACATCGCTGTACCGCCACCGCACCTGCACCAACGCCGCGCCCTCGGCGGTGCGGAGATCCACCACCGCGGCCGGAAGGACGACCGGCAGGTCCACCGTGGCCTGCGCCGTCGCGAGCGCGGGCCACGCGAGGAGGGCGAATGCCGCGCCGGCCAGCACGGAGGAGGGCCGCCGCATCACATCGCCCCTGCGGTCGCGACCCGCTCCGCCTGCCGCACCTTGACCACGTAGTAGAGGAACGGCGCCTTCACTTCCTTGAACCAGTGCGGCGTGCCGTTAGGGATGACCACGACATCACCCGGCTCGAGCTGGCGAGTCTCCCCGCCCTCGATGGCGCTGCCACGCAGCTCCTCCGCGCCGATCTCCTTGAGGCCGACGGCCGCGCCGCCGGTCACCAGCGTGGCCGATCCCTGCAGGACGTAGGCGATGTCGGTGTCACGGGTATGGACCTCGACCAGGCCCGGACCTTCGCGCCGGCTCGCGTGGATCTTGTAGTCGCGCACTTCGATCATCGGCGTGCCCTTGGCGAAGGCGGCCGCGACTTCATCGTGCCCGAGATATCTGACGGCCGCATCGCCGGACTGCGCGTTCGCCACGCCGCACGGCGAGGCAGCCAGGGCCGCCACCGCGGCCAGTGTCCAGGGTCTCATCGCGATCTCCCTCACCGGCTCGCGCTGGTCTTGGTGCCGACCGCGGCGGCGCCGGCGATGGCGATTGCCGCATCCCTCGCGGCGCTCGAGGCGCCGCTCACGCCCACCGCGCCCACGACCTGGCCATCCACCACGATCGGCTCGCCCCCGTTGAGCGGGGCGGACCAGACGTTGAGCAATGGCGTCCGGCCGCCCACGATCGCGTCCTCCAGGAGCTTGCTCGGCTTCTGGAAGAGCGCCGCGGTGCGGGCCTTCTCGGTGGAGATCGTCGCGCCCATCGGAAACGTCGGCTGCAGGCGCTCGAGGTACATCAGGTTCCCGCCATCATCGACCACGGCGATCGAGGCGCCTTCGTGGCCCTTTGTCGCCTCGGCGACTGCGGCGGCGGCAACCGCCTTGGCCCCTTCGAGCGTGAGCGTCTTCTTGCTGACGGTGGTCTGGGCCTGGGCCAGGCTGGTCGTGGCCGACAGGGCGAGAGCAACCAGGAACGATGCTCGGAACCTCATGGGCGAGCTCTCCTCTGCGGGGGAATCGATCGGTGGTGACATGCCCTCTAATGCAGGCATTCCGCCGATGGTTCCCATCCGAGCGGGCCGGACGACCGCAAGCGCCCGATACTCTCCCGTGGTCGGCAGGGAACTACCCGACCCGGCGACACGTTCTTGCCGGCACCGGGCCATAGGCTCCGCACGTCACCCGCAGGGCTGAAAGCAGGCAGCGTGAACGACAGCGAGACCCAGGCAGCGTGCGAGGCGATCCTCCGGCGGCTGGACGACTACATCGATCGCGAGCTCTCCCCGAGCGACATGCAGATGGTCGAGCGGCACATCGAGGAGTGCCTTCGCTGCGGCGGCCGGTACCGGTTCGAGATCAGCCTGATCCGGGAGGTGCGGAGCCGCCTACGGCGGATCTGCCCGCCGGATGACCTGGTTGCCAGAATCAGGCTGCGGCTCGACGCGGAGGCGGCGGGATGAGTCAGTGGCCGGGTCGGACGGAACCCTTTCCAGATTCGTGGCGTTGTATCGGGCAGCACGCCCCACTTCAATAGATCGAGACGCGAGCTGGAGCATTGCGTCGGGAGGCACCTCGTGGCCGGAGCGGAAGCCGAGCGTCTCGCGGAGGACACGCGTCGCGAGCGGAACTGGAAGCGGTGGGGTCCCTACCTGGCCGAGCGCCAGTGGGGCACGGTGCGAGAGGACTACTCGGCGGACGGCAACGTGTGGGACTACTTCTCCCACGACCAGGCACGGAGCCGGGCGTACCGCTGGGGTGAGGATGGGCTGCTCGGCATCACCGACCGGCAGGGGCGTCTCTGCTTCGCGGTGGCACTGTGGAACGGGCGCGATCCCATCCTCAAGGAGCGACTGTTCGGCGTCACCGGCCCCGAGGGGAACCATGGCGAGGACGTGAAGGAGGCCTACTTCTACCTCGACTCCACCCCGACCCATTCCTACCTCAACGCGCTCTACAAGTATCCCCAGGCCGAGTTTCCCTACGAGCGGCTGGTCCAGGTCAACCGTGAGCGCGGCAAGGCGGAGCCCGAGTTCGAGCTGGCCGACACGGGTGTATTCGACGATCAGCGGTATTTCGACGTCTTCGCCGAGTACGCCAAGGCCGATACCGACGACATCCTGATCCGCATCACCGTGGCCAATCGCGGCCCCGAGGCCGCGACGGTCCACCTCCTGCCGACGCTCTGGTTCCGGAATACCTGGAGCTGGGGACGCGAGGGGGAGGGCTACTGGCCCAAGCCCCGCATCCGGCGGAGTGGACCCGCCGGCATGGTCGCGGAACACACGGGCCTTGGGCGCTACACCCTCGACGCCGACGCTCCGGAGGCAGGTCCCCCCGCGGAGCGGCTCTTCACTGACAACGAGACCAACCTCACCCGGCTCTTCGCGTCACCCAATCCGCAACCGTACGTCAAGGACGCCTTCCATCGGGCGATCGTCGAGGGCGACGGCTCGGCCGTGAACCCGGCCGGCGAAGGAACCAAGGCGGCGTTCCACTACGTCCTCACCGTCCCCGCGGGCGGGCAGCGGGTCGTGCGGCTCCGGCTGCGGCAGGCGACGGGGAATCCGAGCCCGTCATTCGACGAGCGGTTCGACCGGGTGTTCCGTGACCGGATCGCCGAGGCGGACGAGTTCTACGCCGAACGCACTCCCGAAGGCGCCACGGCCGAGGAGCGGCGGATTCTCAGGCAGGGATATGCCGGGCTCCTGTGGAGCAAGCAGTTCTACCACTACGTGACGCCGCACTGGCTCGACGGCGATCCCAGCCAACCGGCGCCACCCGCCGGGCGCGAGGAAGGGCGCAACGCCGACTGGCCGCACGTGTACAGCCGCGACATCATCTCGATGCCGGACAAGTGGGAATATCCGTGGTTCGCGGCCTGGGACCTCGCCTTCCACATGATTCCGTTCGCGCGCATCGATCCCCACTTCGCGAAGGAGCAGCTTCTCCTGCTGCTGCGGGAGTGGTACATGCATCCGAACGGCCAGATTCCGGCCTACGAATTCGCCTTCGGCGACGTGAACCCTCCGGTCCATGCGTGGGCCTGCTGGCGAGTGTACAAGATGACCGGCGCCAAGGGTCAGCGGGACCGGCTGTTCCTCGAGCGCGCGTTCCAGAAGCTGCTGCTCAACTTCACCTGGTGGGTCAACCGGAAGGATCCGGAGGGGAGAAACCTCTTCGCCGGCGGCTTCCTCGGACTCGACAACATCGGCGTCTTCGACCGCTCGCGCCCTTTGCCGACCGGCGGGCACCTGGAGCAGGCCGACGGCACCGCCTGGATGGCGTTCTACTGCAACACCATGCTCTCCATGGCGCTGGAGCTCGCGAGCGAGGACCCCGCGTACGAGGACCTCGCCTCCAAGTTCTTCGAGCACTTCATCGCCAT